>JAFLSH010000234.1 GCA_022511055.1 Prevotella sp.
CTTCGGTAAGAAATCGCTCACTGAGCTTGATGATTTGCTCGAGAGTCTGAATCTGACGTTTGGAACTGACATTTCAAAGTATAAACTGGACAAGGAGTAAGCTCTTGGCAAGAGTAACCAAAACTCCTGGACTCCAAAAAAGAATTAAACAAACATGAGACATAACAAGAAATTCAACCATCTCGGTCGTACTGCCAGTCACCGCAAGGCCATGCTTGCTAACATGGCTATCTCGCTGATTACGCACAAAAGAATCACTACGACCGTTGCAAAGGCTAAGGCCCTCAAGAAGTACGTAGAGCCCCTGATTACAAAGGCAAAGGACGACTCTACCAACTCACGCCGTGTCGTGTTTAGCTATCTCCAGAACAAAGAGGCTATCAAGATGCTCTTTGGCGAGGTGGCAGAGAAAGTCGGCGACCGCCCCGGTGGCTACACCCGCATCATCAAGCTCGGTACTCGTCAGGGCGATGCAGCCCAGATTTGCTTCATTGAGCTTGTAGACTTCGACCCGGATATGGCTAAGACCGCAGGCAAGAAGAAGTCGACACGCCGTTCACGCCGTTCAGGCGCCAAGGCTGAAGCTCCTGTTGCCGAGGCAGCAGAGGCACCCGTAGCAGAGGCTCCCACAGCTGAGGAAGCTCCAGCCGCTGAGGCTGAGGCACCTGCTGCTGAAGAGGCAAAGGCTGAATAAAGACGACAAATCACTACAGTCTAAATTTTCGCATACATCCCTGTCAGGCATTCCGCTGTGGCAGGGATGTTCGTTTTCCTCTCCCGTTCCATGTCGCTGCGGCTTTTTGACTTTGTAACAAACCAGACACTGCAGAACACCAGTATGACGGCCAGCGCGTGGGTGGGCTTCAGTATGCCTATTCCCGTCATGATGCTGACGGCGACCGACACGATGGGCTGCACGTAGTTGTAGACACTCACCACCGTTGGCCTCAGTGACTGTTGCCCGACCATTGTCAGAATATAGCCCACGTAAGTGCCGAAGAAAACCACATAGAAAGCCTCCCACCATGTCTTGGCCGGGATGGGCTGGCTGCTAATCTCCACTACATGCTGTGCGGTGAAGGGCAGAATCAGCAGCGAGGCCCACAGGAACATCCACCGATTGATGGTAAAGACGGAGTAGCGGCGAATCAGCTTGTTGAACAGTGACAGATAGAGCGCAAACGAGAACTGTGCCCCCAGGCAGAGCAGGTCGCCCCGCAGGTCGCCTATCTTGTCGCTGGCGTGGGTGGCACTTGTCAGTATCAGCATCAGTGCGCCGCTGCACCCCAGCAGCACGCCTGTGGCCTTCTTGCCCGTGATGGGCTCCTTCAGTATGACTGCTGCCAGCAACATGGCAAAGATGGGCATCGACGTGGTGACGATGCTGGCGTTGATGGGCGAGGTGATGGACAGACCGATGGTGTAGCAGCACTGGTTGAACACCAGCCCGAAGGCGGCGGCACCGGCAAACAGCAGCTTGTCGCGCAGCGGCACGGTCTCGCGCTTGACGAACAGCGATGTCAGCCAGAACAGTACGCAGCCGCCCAACACACGCAGGCTGACCATGGTCAGCCCGTCTAAGCCGTGTGTCATGGCATCTTTGCCCAGCGGTGCCATCAGCCCCCAAAAGGCGCAGGCGCCGAACATGGCCAGATGGGCCACTAACGGGCTGCTGCCCTTAGATGGCCTGGGTTGCCTCTGCCAGCCAGTTTCGTTCATCTTCAGTCAGGTGTGGGGCCAGTCTGTCATAGACCATGGCGTGGTATTCGTTCAGCCACTGCGCCTCTTCTGCCGTCAGCATCTCCCTGACGATGGGTGCCGTGTCGATGGGGCAGAGCGTGAGCGACTCGAATTGTAGGAACTTGCCGAACTCCGTTTCCATGTATGGCACGATGAGCAGCGTGTTCTCTGTCCGCGCCCCGCAGCGCCCGGCCAGATAGATGCCCGGCTCGTCTGTGATGGTCATGCCGCTGAGCAGCGGTGCTGGCTTCCACTCCATGCGGAACTGGTGCGGGCCTTCGTGTACGCAGAGGTATGTGCCCACGCCGTGGCCTGTGCCGTGCAGGTAGTTCAGCCCCTCGCGCCACATATCCTTGCGCGCCAGGATGTCAATCTGCGTGCCGCTGCTGCCGTTGGGAAACTTGCACAGCTCTATCTGTATGTGCCCTTTCAGCACCAGTGTGTATATCCGTTTCTCCTCTTCGGTCAGCGGGCCGAGGGCTATGGTGCGGGTAATGTCAGTTGTTCCATCGAGATACTGCGCCCCGCTGTCCAGCAGCAACATGCCTTCCGGCTTCAGCGGCATGTCGGTCTCGGGCGTGGCTTCATAGTGTACGATGGCGGCATGCGCGCCGTAACCCGCTATCGTGTCGAATGATATGTCACGGAACAGCGGCTGTTCAGCCCGCAGTGCTGTCAGCTTCTGGTCGATGGACATCTCTGTCTGGCCGCCGGCTTCCACTGCCGGTTTCAGCCACTTCAGGAACTTCACCAGTGCGATGCCGTCTTTCAGCATGGCCGACCTCAGCCCCGCAATCTCCGTCTCGTTCTTGACGGTCTTCATTCGCTTCACGGGCGACTCCGCCTCTACAATCTCCGTGCTGCCGCCGCCCTGCGCGCCTTTCTGCCTGACAATATCGTAGAGCGTGTGGTTGACCTCATCTGGGTCAAGCAGGATGTTATACTCGAAGTACTCCTGCAGCCCGCTTCTCACCTGCCCATAGTCCTCAGTCTTGATGCCTTCTTCCTTCAGGTAGTCCATGACCTGCGGTGTCAGCTTGGCCTTGTTGACAAACAGCGTGACATCTTTCGATGAGATGAGCAGGTAGCTGACGAACACGGGTGTGCAATGCACATCTGTGCCGCGCAGATTCAGTGTCCACGCGATGTCATCGAGGGATGCCATCAGCATGCCGTCTGCGTGGCGCTCGCGCAGTGCCTGTCTGATGCGGGCAATCTTGCTGTGCGCCGCCTCTCCCGCGTATGCCATGGGGAATACCTCTATCTGATTCTCGGGAATGGCCGGGCGGTCTTTCCATATCGCCTGCAGCGGGTCAAGGTTGGTGCGCAGGGTGATGGCATTCGCCTTGCGCAGCTCTGCTGTCAGCTCCCTGACGGCACTGGCCGAACTCACCATGCCGTCTATGCCCACCTCGGTCCAGTCTTGGCCTGCCTGACTGTGTTCGCCTATCTCCTTGCCCAGCCATTCCGCTATGGTCGGCGTTCCCTCTATCTTCAGCTTCATCAGCTGGAACTCCGTTCCCCTCAGCTGTTCTTCTGCGGCCAGGAAGTAGCGCGAGTCAGTCCAGAGTGCGGCGGCGTTCAGGGTCACCACGGCCGTGCCTGCCGAGCCGTTGAAGCCCGAGATGAACTCGCGCCCCTTCCAGTGGTCGGGCACGTATTCTCCCTGGTGCGGGTCAGTACTTGGGAAGATGAACGCTGCCAGATGTTCGCGCCTCATCACTTCCCTCAGGTCTTCCAGTCGTTGGCTTATCACGTTTTCCATAATCTTGTTGCTTTTGTTGCATGCAAAGGTAGTCAAAAAAGTTGGGTGTACTGCCACTTCCAGTTGGCAAAGTCATGTTTTTTTGGAAATAATAACAAATAAATATCATGAGAAATTGAGCAAATCCGCTTTTTTTCCGTATCTTTGCACACGGATAAAACAAATAACTATAATAAAACAATTAGAACTATGGCAATTTTAACAAACGAGAAGCTGACCATTGTCGGTGCTGCCGGCATGATTGGCTCAAACATGGCTCAGTCGGCTCTGATGATGGGTCTGACCAGTGAAATCTGTCTCTACGACGTGTTCTCGCCCGAGGGTGTGGCCGAGGAAATGCGCCAGAGCGGCTTTGACAACGTGAATATCGTGGCAACGACCGATGCCGAGGAGGCTTTCCGCGGTGCAAAGTACATCATCTCAAGCGGCGGCGCTCCCCGCAAGGCCGGCATGACCCGCGAAGACCTGCTGGCCGGCAACTG
>JAFLSH010000235.1 GCA_022511055.1 Prevotella sp.
ACGGCTCGAAGGCTATGGCCAGGTTGGCGGTCAGCTGCAGGCAGATGTTAAGGATGGTCTCGCAGCGCTTCGGGTCGGTCTTCCACACCTTCCACGGCTCGCAGTCGGTGATGTACTTGTTGCCGATACGCGCCAGGTTCATGGCCTCGAACTGGGCATCGCGGAACTTGAACTGCTCCAGCAGCCGCTCCACCTTGTCCTTCACACCCTTGAACTCGGCGAGTGCGGCCTCGTCGACCGGCTGCAGCTCGCCGCACTCGGGCACTACGCCCTGCCAGTACTTCTTGGTCAGCTGGAGCGCGCGGTTTACGAAATTGCCGTAGACAGCTACCAGCTCGTTGTTGTTGCGCTCCTGGAAATCCTTCCACGTGAAGTTGTTGTCCTTTGTCTCCGGGGCGTTGGCTGTCAGCACATAGCGCAGCACGTCTTGCTTGCCGGGCAGGTCGACCAGATACTCGTGCAGCCAAACGGCCCAGTTGCGCGAGGTGGATATCTTGTCGTTCTCCAAGTTCAGGAACTCGTTGGCGGGCACGTTGTCGGGCATGATATACTGGCCGTGAGCCTTCATCATCACGGGGAAAATGATGCAGTGGAACACGATATTGTCCTTGCCAATGAAGTGTATCAGCCGGGTGTCCTCATCCTGCCACCACTGCTGCCAGCTGCCCCACTTCTCAGGCTCTTTCTGGCAGAGTTCCACGGTGTTGCTGACATAGCCGATGGGGGCATCAAACCAGACATAGAGTACCTTGCCCTCAGCACCCTCAACGGGCACGGGGATTCCCCAGTCCAGGTCGCGGGTCATGGCGCGGGGCTGCAAGTCCATGTCGAGCCATGACTTGCACTGGCCGTAGACATTGGGGCGCCACTCCTTGTGTTCCTCCAGAATCCACTGCTTGAGCCAGTCCTGATATTTGTTCAGCGGCAGATACCAGTTCTTGGTCTCCTTCAGCACGGGCGTGGAGCCAGAGATGGTCGACTTGGGGTTGATAAGCTCCGTTGGCGAGAGGTCGCGCCCGCACTTCTCGCACTGGTCGCCATAGGCATTCTCGTTGTGGCAGTGCGGGCATTCGCCGGTGACATAGCGGTCGGCCAGAAACTGGTGGGCCTCTTCGTCATAGAGCTGCGTGGTGGTCTCCTCGGTCAGCTGGCCGGCATCGTAGAGCTTGCGAAACCACTCTGCCGCAAACTGGTGGTGGGTCTCTGAGGTGGTGCGGCTGTAGATGTCAAACGAAATGCCGAAATCCTCGAAGCTCTTCTTAATCATCTCGTGGTAGCGGTCGACAACGGCCTGCGGCGTGATGCCTTCCTTGCGGGCGCGGATGGTAATGGGCACACCATGCTCGTCAGAGCCGCCGATGAAGAGTACGGAGCGCTTCTTCAGGCGCTGGTAGCGCACGTAGATGTCGGCCGGCACGTAGACACCGGCCAGGTGGCCAATGTGTACGCCGCCGTTGGCGTAGGGCAGGGCCGCTGTTACGGTTATGCGTTTGTTGTTTCTCTTTTCCATGCTTTTCTTTTCAGGTTTTTGGTTTTTTAATCTAAATCGGCCACCCTGCAAGGATGGCCGATTTTGTTGAATTTACGCCTGTGTGAAGGTGTAACCCTTACTTCTTGGCCTCAGCCGGGGCGGCAGCTTCGTCTTTGATGGTGCGGCCCATGGTCAGGTAAGCCACGGGGGCGGCAATGAAGAGCGAAGACAGCGTACCGAAGATGACACCGAGAATCATGGCGAATGAGAAGCTGCGGATGCTGTCACCACCCAGGATGAAGATAGCCAGCAGCACAATGAGTGTCGTTACAGAGGTGTTGATGGTACGGGCCAGTGTCTGGTTCAGCGAGTCGTTGAACAGCACCTGGCGGTCGCGCTTGCCGAAGAGCTGCATGTTCTCGCGCACACGGTCGAACACCACCACCTTGTCATTGATAGAGTAACCGATAACGGTCAGGATAGCACCAATGAACACCTGGTCAATCTCCAGTGACATGGGCACCCAGCCCCAAAGCACTGAGTAGAAGCCGATAACCACAAGGGCATCGAGCGCCAGCGCAATGGTAGAGCCGACAGAGAAGGCCACGTTACGGAAACGCAACAGAATGTAGAGGAAGATGGCAATCAGGGCGATGATAACCGAGATGATAGCACCGTAGGTAATATCCTTAGCCACTGATGGGCCCACCTTGGCCGAGCTGATGATTGAGCCGCCTTCGCGCACGTCAGGATTCTTGAATGCCTCAACGTTTTCCTGTGCAACGAGACCGGCCTTCTTCAGTGCGTTGTAGAGCAGGGTCTCTGCCTTGTCATCCACTTCGGGGTTGTTTGACTCAATATCCCAGTTGGTTGACACGCGCACGGTCTTGCCGTCTGTACCCAGGGCAATCACGCTGGTGTTGGCTTCCTGGTTGGCCTTCTCGCCAATGGTGTTAACGAAAGTGCCGGCGAGTGCCTGGCGCACAGTCTCCACGGGGGTCTCCTTGTCGAGTACCACCACGTAGTTACGGCCACCAGTGAAGTCGATGCTCTGGCTCAGTCCGCGCACGGCGAATGAGACAACGAACAGCGCGGCGGCAACGCCCCAGATGGTGAACGACTTCTTGTAAGAGCCCATGAAGTTGAAGTGAACGCTCTGCATCAGGTTCTTCGAATAGCCCGTGACAAACGAGAGGTTGGTCCACTTGTCACGCTTCAGCTGGTGTTCGTAGACCATGCGTGTCAGGAACACGGCAGTGAAGAACGAGCAGAAGATACCGATAATCCAAGTGGTGGCGAAACCCTTCACAGGACCCGTACCGAAGAACAGCAGAATGAAGCCCGTGATGAGTGAGGTCACGTTTGAGTCGAAGATAGCCGAGAAGGCGTTTGAGTAACCCTTGCTGATGGCTTCCTTCACGCCGAGACCCTTCTTCAGCTCTTCCTTGGTGCGCTCGTAAATCAGCACGTTGGCATCAACGGCCGTACCCAGTGTCAGCACAATACCGGCGATACCCGGCATGGTCAGTGCCGCCTGGAACGAAGTCAGAATACCCAGGGTGAAGAACAGGTTGAACAGCAGGGCGATATCCGAGAGAATACCGGGCACGAAGCCGTACAGCATAATCATGTAAATCATCAGCAGCACGAAGGCCACAATGAACGAGATGACACCCTGCCTGATAGACTGGGCACCGAGAGACGGGCCGACCACTTCTTCCTGAACGATGCGGGTGGGAGCCGGCATCTTACCAGAGTTCAGCGTGTTGGCCAGGTCTTTCGTGTCTTCGATAGTGAAGTTACCCGTAATCTGCGAGTTACCGCCGTCAATCTGTGTCATGATACGCGGAGCGGAGTAGACAGCATCATCAAGCACAATGGCCACGGCCTTGCCGATGTTCTGCTTTGTAATCTGGCTCCAGCGGCGCGCACCGTCTGAGTTCATCTGCATGGTCACGCAGGGGCGGCCGGTGTTGGGCTCGAAGTCATCCTTAGAGCCGGTGATGACATCACCTTCCAGCGGCGCACGGCCATTCGGCTCAGTGACCTTCAGGGCATACAGGGTGAAGATATCGCCGTGTGAGCCGCTGCCGAAGTCCTCGGCCTTGGCGCTCCAGCGCAGCTTCAGCTCTGAAGGCAGGATTTGGCGAGCCAAGTCAGAGAAGATAATCTTGTCAATCTCAGCGGTATCGCGGGCATTGGCATAGCCGACAACGGCCAGTGCCTGTCCCTGCACGGGCTGGAAGATGGCAAACAGCGGATTCTGCTTCTTTGCCTCTGTCAGCTGCTTGCTGTTGTCGCCCTTGGCCTGGCTTTTGGCCAGCTTGGCGGCCAGACTGCCGGCGGCAGCCGTGTTCACGGTGTCAGCAGCGGCCTCAGCCACGGCAGCCGTGTCGACAGCGGTGGTATCCTCTTCGCTGATGTCACCCATGACAGCGTAGCGCTGGTTGAGCTGGGCCAGCAGGGGCACAATCTCCTGCGAGTTGTAGGTCTCCCAGAACTCCAGGTTGG
>JAFLSH010000236.1 GCA_022511055.1 Prevotella sp.
TAGAGCAACAGACTCATAATCTGGAGGTCCCAGGTTCAAGCCCTGGCTGGTCCACAAAGACGTCAAAAAACAACTATTAATAGTAAAACTGTATGATTCAAAAGTATTTGAGAAAGGGCTCTTTCGCCCTTGCTATGGCTATGGTGGCAGCAGGATGCTCCCATGACCTTGGTGATTATTCAGAAGAGCAGATGGCTATTGATCATGCGCAGTCAACGCTCGGGTTTTACATTCCTGCTGACCAGGACTGGGTAATGTCTTCGCTCGTGAATGCCAACCTGCCTGTTGAGGGGCTCAGCGGTGAAAGCTACACCGTGAAAGTCTATTCTAACAATCCGCTGACTGACAGTGTGGCCTACATCCTTGACATGAAAACCGTGCCAGCTGGCGGCAACTATGTCAGCGAGTTCCGCTATCCCACTTACATGACCAGCTTCTATGTGGGTCTGACCGACAGCAACGGCCAGACGACCTACAAGATGGCTATGCTGAACAACGGCCAGATTACTGAGTTGATTAGTGTGTCGGCCGCAAGGGCGCTGACACGTGCGGCTTTTCCCAATGCTAATGAATGGGCTGCTACATGGCTTGTTCCCGACCCTTTGACTGAAGGGCAGAAACTTCGGGTCTATCGCTATTTCCAGACTCATCCAAATTTGACCTATGTAGATCCGCATTTGACCAATTTTTTTGTTCAGCAAGTCTACAAGGGGGGGGATGATGCATTATCGGGAGGCTCTCCTGAAAAATACACGTCTGCCGCAAACCAGACCTTTGTTGGCTCAGAACGTATGGATCACTTGACAGCAGGCTCTGACCGGCAACACATTTACAACTACAATAATGGTACGTGTAGCTGGAATAACAACGTGATGGATAATGGTACGCAAATTAACGACAACAAGCAGCATTCTGACCAGATTCAGCTTATGCTTGATGCAAAAACGGATTGTTTCGGGTATTGGAATTCAGAAGGTTCAGTAGGTCATGAACTGCCATACTGTGCATTGGTGAGTGCTGCCGTTATCGATGCTTGGGCAGAGAGTGAGGGCAATGGTATCGGTGAACCTGTTGTTGATAAATGGAATCGCTCATTCCTTGGTTTCGACTTTGAACAGCTGACAGGTGACAATATTTACGCCAAGGATTGGCAAGCACCGTATGGTATTATGTACTATCGTGAAGATCTTTATGGTAAGACTTATCCATACCTGAATTCTGACCAAAACCAGTATACAGGTGACTTCTTGGAATGCAATGATACAGACCTCCAAGAGGAAGGTTATGTTAAAAATCTGTTGAATCAGGGCTATCTGCCCGTATCTGGTGGTGCGGACAAGAAATGGGTTAAGTTGAAAAATTGTGCTGATGGCTATTTCACGGATTGGATTGTTACGTTGTGTGAAGCTAAGCGGATTACTCCTGAAACCCCTGAAAATCCAGGAAACACCAGCGGTAGTTCGAAGGAAGAGATGCAAATCTGGAGCTATGCTTTCGAGGATAGCAATCTGAAGAGTGACTACGACATGAATGATGTTGTCATCAAGGTACAGGAAACCATGAATGGTACTCTGAAAGTAATGCTTGTTGCTGCTGGCTGTGAATATGATAATAAAGTTTATTTAGATGACACACTTATCCGTTGGGATAATGATACAGAAGAAGTGCATGATGCTCTTGGCGGTACTCACGGACTAACCGTAAACACAGGCTGGCACTCAGGGCGGTCTATGGCTACGGCAGAGATTGCAAAGCCCGCTAATTACGATCCGCAGACGGCAAACTGGAGAATCGTTCCTTCGGGCGGCGACATGGAAGATAAGTATATTGGGGTGGCAACGACTGGTAGTCAGCCTACGGGTATCGTTATTCCCTATGATTGGGAATGGCCTACGGAGCGCACGAACATTTGCGATGCTTACAACCGCTTCAGCCAGTGGGCTTCTTCAACAACGGACCTTCGTAAGGCAACGTCTGACTGGTATATATCGCCCAGTGGTAGTGTCATGAAGTAGGTTTCTCGCTGCGGCGGATAATCCTGTTGCAGCAGCATATAAGTGTAGAAAATTGCAGTTTGCCATTTCTGTCTGATAGCCTGTCTTTCTCATAGATGACAGTAGTTGACAGAAATGGCAAACTGTTTTTTGTTTCCCAGCACCTACTAAACCTACTGCACCTGCCTTACCTACCACACTTACTTCATTACTTATTGGCAAACATTATTCCACAAATAAGGGGCGAGAAGGAAATCCCGCCCCTTAATAAGCCTAAGAATGCTTTGCTTATTTCACTTGCATGGCATCCGGGTACAGATACCAGTCAAGGAAGCGCGTGTGGTCTTCTGCCCACTCGCCGAAAGAGTGCCCTGCTGTCATGTACGCACCAAACATGGCAACCGCGCCAGTTTCGGTGCGCTTTTTGAATCCAATCTCGCAACCTTCTAACGGATAGCGGAAGTTACGCATGGGTATTTTCAGTGCCCACGGCAGGTCTTTAATGTCTGAAACCTTGTATTCAAACAGCACCTGGGCGCTACGCAGATGATCCATGTGTGTCTCCCAACGCCCGCTGTTGTACTCGGTAATGATAAACGGGTCCAGTGAGTTCAGCGTGAAATTGTTCAGTCCAGCCTCACTCTTGAAGTGGATAACATAGTTCTGCGTACGTGTAGCCTTCAGCTGGAACTGTTCGTCATTGTAATTCGACACATTGTACTTCTTTCGTACAAAAAGACCATAGTCAGCACCTAAGTTGAAGCCCATCGCCCAGTGCGCATCAATAAACAGATTCATCACGGCCTCGCCGTTGCGCCCTTCTAACAGATTGTCTATTTTGTCGAACACAAACATCGACCCTTGGGGTACACCTTCGTTGAAGGTGCTGCCTGTTGTCGTTGTTATGCTGTCAATATCGGCATATTGGTAGTCTAACAGCCTGATGGCACCCGCTAATTGGCGGCTTGCACCAACGGCCATGATAGTCACTCCCACCGTCACTTCGCGTACACCCGTGCGCTCCGTTGTAATTCGCAGCACCAAGTCGTTGTAGTCATAGTCATCTACTTCGGGCAGCTTCTCTTCGTATAGGTAAGTGAAAGCCTGAGGCTGCAACCCCTGTAGCAGCCGCCCCTCGGTAGCGCCGCTGAAGTCTACTTCGGTCTGCCCTGTGCTAAACGCCTTTACGTAGCCGCGCCCATCAGCATCTGTCAGCGCAGCATACATGGTCTGTAGAATTGTCGGTGCGCTGACCGTCAGTTGCACCGTGCCCCCATCGCCGATGCTCTGTTGGTTCATCAGTTCAGCCGATGTGTCGGTCAGAGGGTTGGCCGTGTACACCTGCACACGTTCCATGCCGCTGCCTGCATTCGCCGTTAGGGTCAGCAGATAGTCAGTCGTCAGCTGCCACAGGTGTTGCTGGTCAACGCTGTCCACTGGCGACATGTATTTGATGTACTCTGTGTATTTCTCCTCATCGTAAAGTTCTGTCTTACAGGAAGACACTATTGCTGCTGCTGCGGTTGCAGCCAACGCAATCTGGCAAAGACAACGCATGTTCTTCATTTCATTCTGTTGTTTCAATTTTGTTTAGCGCAAAATTACAAAATATTCCGCACATCGCGCACGAAAAATAGGGGTGTTTAATAGAATTTAACGAAATAATTGTTGCAACATAACAAAAAATATAGTAATTTTGCGGCATCAATTGATTAAAGTTACGTAACATTCTATTTAAAATTTTTATTGAAAATGAATAAATTCTTGACAAAAGGCGCTATGGCCATAGTCTTTGGTGGACTTCTGGTCAGTTGCCATGAAGACATTGCCACAGGTTCCGTAGTTGCGGAAAAACTGAAGGCTTATGATGAACTGTTCAAACAGGAATTTCCAAACATGGATGCCAACCACGATTGGGGATTTGGTACTACTACAACAGATGAGGCACGGTCGTTGACCCGCGC
>JAFLSH010000237.1 GCA_022511055.1 Prevotella sp.
TGATTCAATTCTGCCAACGCAGTAAAATTCTTGCCCATTCTGTAACATTTTGTTTAGAAAACAAGCAAAAAAGCGGCAAAAATAACAATTTGTTACTTTAAGAAAAATATATGTGACAAATAAGAATGCCTGTTTTCACAGAATATTGTAATTTTGCATCGTCAACACATAAGTCGAGACACGTGCGTGATGCATATACTGACTTTGACTCTGCTAAAGAGAAGTGTTTTCTAAATTTTATATGTTTGTTAGTTAGTAGTTAAGTACACATTTGTTTTGGAAAGTTCAAAGGCTCAGCGTCGCGATGACGGCGAGCCTTTTGTTTTGGCCGGCTATTTTTGTGGCGATGTTATGTTTAGGAATATTAAAAATGTCTTTTTTCGGCAGAAAATCAGCAATATATGGGTAAAAACTTGTAACTTTGCAGCGGTTTTTAATTCGAATTAAATATGAAGATAGCTTTAATCGGCTACGGCAAAATGGGCAAAATGATAGAGCAGATAGCCCGCGACCGTGGTCATGACATTGTGAGTATCATTGACATTGACAACCAGCAGGACTTCGAGAGCGAGGCTTTTGCCTCGGCCGATGTGGCCATAGAGTTCACTGCGCCGCAGGCTGCCTACGGCAACTATCTCAAGGCGTGGGCCAAGGGCGTGAAAGTGGTCAGCGGCTCTACCGGCTGGATGAAGGAGCATGGCGATGACGTGCGCCGCGCCTGCACCGACGAAGGCAAGACTCTGTTCTGGGCCTCGAACTTCAGCATTGGCGTAGCCATTTTCTCGGCCGTTAACCGTTATCTGGCCAAGATTATGAATCAGTTCCCGCAGTATGACGTAGAGATGGAAGAGACCCACCACGTTCACAAGCTGGACCACCCCTCTGGCACGGCCATTACGCTGGGCGAGGAGATTGTGGAGGCGCTGGACCGTAAGGCTGGCTGGGCCGAGGACACCACCGACCCGCAGCTTCTGCGCATCGACCATATTCGCCGCGGCGAGGTGCCTGGCATTCACACCATTCGCTACGACTCCGAAGCTGACCTTATCACCATCAGCCACGATGCCCACTCGCGCAAGGGTTTCGCATTAGGCGCCGTACTCGCCGCCGAGTACACCAAGGAGAATCAGGGGCTGCTGACCATCAGCGACATGTTCAAGTTTTAGGCAGAACGGCCGGCAAGACGGCCATACGCAATAAAGAAAGTCAATATTATTACATTATATATGAATAATAAGAAGAAAAAGAATCCCAAGGTGCAGTGGGCCAAGTTCGTAATAGTGCTTGCGCTCTACCTGCTGTTTCTCTATTGGGTCAAATCGTGGTGGGGGCTGCTCGTAGTGCCCTTCATCTACGATGTCTATATCACCAAGAAAATCAAGTGGCAGTGGTGGAAGGACAGCGAAGGCCCCACCCGCTGGATTATGTCATGGGTCGATGCCCTGGTATTTGCCTTGGTGGCAGTCTATTTCATCAACCTGTTTTTCTTCCAGAACTACGTGATTCCCTCTTCTTCGCTTGAGAAGTCACTGCTCACGGGCGACTACCTCTTTGTGTCGAAAGTGAGCTACGGCCCCCGCATCCCTGAGACCCCGCTCACCATGCCGCTGACCCAGCACACGCTGCCCGTTATCGAGTGCAAGAGCTACATAGACTGGCCCCACTGGGAGTATCGCCGTGTCAAGGGTTTGGGCAAGGTGCAGCTGAACGACATTGTGGTGTTCAACTACCCTGCCGGCGACACTATTATTGGCACTCCGAAATATCAGACCTATTACTACCAGTTCTGCTACGACTTCGGGCAGGCCATCTACAGCCAGCAGCACCCCGGCGGCCTCGACATCGACTCGCTGCCAAAGGCCGAGCAGCTGAGAATACTCAACGAAGTCTATGCGCTCGGTGCCAACTTCATCAAGGAGCATCCCGACTACTGCCCCGCCGATGACGGACTGCCGTTAGGCACCGTCAGCTGGCGACCCACCGACCGCCGCGAGAACTACGTGAAGCGCTGCGTGGGCCTGCCCGGCCAGACCCTGCAAATCAAAGACCGCATTGTCTATCTTGACGGCAAGCCCAACAAGGAGCCCGACCAGGTGCAGTACACCTACTATGTGAAGCTGCGCCAGTACCTGCCCGATGAGCTGATGCAAGAGCTGAACATCTCCATGGAAGACCTGACCTCGCTCAACCAGCTGGGCTACATGCCGCTCACCCGCCACGCCGCCGACGTACTCGGAGCGCGCAAGGACTTGGTGGAGCGCATTCAGCAGGTGACAGAGGCCAGCGACTACGACCTCTATCCGCGCAACGGCAACCTGCACTGGACCCGCGACAACTACGGCCCCATCTGGATTCCGGCCAAGGGGCAGTCCGTTCAGCTGACAATGGACAACATTGCCATCTACGAGCGACCTATCCGTGCCTACGAGGGTAACGAGCTGGAAATCAAGGGCGACAAGATTTTCATCAACGGACAGGAGGCGCACGAATATACCTTTAAGTTAGACTACTACTGGATGCAGGGCGACAACCGCCACAACTCGGCCGACTCGCGCTACTGGGGCTTTGTGCCTGAAGACCATATCGTGGGAAAGCCCATCTTCATCTGGTGGAGTTCCGACCCCGACCGCCGCGGGCTGAACGGCATACGCTGGAGCAGGCTCTTCAGGATGGTGGACAATATCAAGTAAACGGAGGGGGAACCAGCGCGTGTTCAAGAAGTCCTTCTTCCTCTCACTGGCGGCCGCCCTTCTGCTGATGTTCGCCTTCCGCACACTGGTCTGCACTGCCTACACCATACCGGGCAAGGCGCTGGAGCCCACACTCAGGCAGGGCGACCGCATACTGGTCAACCGCTGGAGCTACGGCCTGCGCACGGGCAGCAGCAACGGCCTGTTCCCCTACGGAAGACTCTGCCACCAGCAGGTAGGCCACGGCGAGTTAGTGGCTTTTGAAGACTCGCTCGCACGGGTGTTCATCGGCCGCTGCAAGGCCGTGCCCGGCGACACCATCAAGACCGCCAAGGGAGTGACCGTAGTACCCGGACTGCTGAACTGCGCCAAGTGCGACTACTATCTCATGGAATCTGTCGACAGCACAGCCAACCGCCAGTGCTTAGTGACCGAGGAGCAAATCATCGGGCGGGTCTGCATGATTCTGTTCAACCACGCGCCTGCCGCCCCCGTGTGGGAAGGCTACACCGCCGACCGACTATTGCTGCCGCTATGACCCATCCGCACACCCCGGGCGCAACGACCGCCCTGCTCAGCACCACTTACTTCGGCCCAGTTCAGTGGTATCAGAAGCTCTACCGCTATCCGCACGTGCTGATGGAACACTGTGAGAGTTTCCAGAAGCAGACCTACCGCAACCGCTGCCTCATTGCCACCACGCAGGGCATACAGGCACTCACCGTGCCCATTGAGCGCGGCAGCAACCCCGCCAACGACGATGGCGGAAAGCCTATCCACGCCTCACATATCAAGAACATACGCATCAGCGACCACGGCAACTGGCAGCAGCTGCACTGGAACGCGCTCTGCACGGCCTACCACGAGTCGCCTTTCTTCGACTATTACCAAGACGACCTGCACCCCTTCTTCGAACACCGTTGGACTTATCTCCTGGACTTCAACCATGCCATCTGCGCCAAGATTTGCGAGCTGCTCGACATCACTCCCGCCATCAGCCCCACCACGCACTACACAGCAAACCCCGACGGAAGCGACTACATAGCTACCAACAAGGAAAACCCGGCACAGACAACAGGACTAATCAGGGATTTCCGCGATTCCATTCGCCCGAAGCACCCTGCCGCAGATGCCGATTTCCAGCCGCAACCCTACTATCAGGTGTACGCCCGCAAGCACGGTTTCCAGCCAAACCTCAGCATTCTGGACTTACTCTGCAACATGGGGCCGGAAAGCATCTTCTACCTCTGAA
>JAFLSH010000238.1 GCA_022511055.1 Prevotella sp.
CCGTGCTGGCGCTCTGCTGGCTTCTGGTCGGCGTGTTCATGTTGTTGCAGTATCAGCGGGAAAGGGAGTTTAAGGCTTCGCTGCTTGACACCCGGCTGCAGATGCACAACGACCGCATTATCGAGGATATGCGCCACGGTGAGCGCATCGAAGATGTTGTGGCAAGAATCGGTGTGCCGGTCGAGGGCTTGCGGGTCACCCTGATTGACAGAGATGGCAATGTGGTGTACGACAACAGCCGGCATCCGCCCTTTGTGCCGACCAACCACAACAACCGCCCAGAGGTGAAGGCCGCAAGAGCCTCCGGGGCGGGGCATGCCGTCGCCCGTCTGTCAGAGAGTGATGAAGTGAACTATTTCTACTCGGCCCGGCAGGCCGACAACGGCATGGTGGTGCGCTCTGCCGCCCCGTATACGCACACTCTGGTGGGATTTCTGAAGGCCGATAGTACACTGCTGTGGACTATGGCGGCGCTGACCCTGGTCATGAGCCTCGCCGTGTTTCTGTCCACCCGCAAGATTTCGCTGAGCATCACGCGCCTGAACCGCTTTGCTGAGAAGGCGGAGCGGGGCGAGCGAATCTACAATGATGAGGCTTTCCCGAATGATGAACTCGGCAGCATAGCCAGCAACATCGTGCAGCTCTACGTGCAGCGCGATGAGCAGTATCGCAAGACCCTGCAGCTTGAACAGGACAAGATAAGGCTGAAAAAGCAGCTGACCAACAACATCAACCACGAACTGAAGACCCCGGTGGCCTCGATACTGCTGTGTCTTGACCTGCTTGATGACCACCCGGAGCTGGCCGCGGAAAAGAAGCAGGGGTTTATGGAGAAAATCCGTGTCAATGCCCGGCGCCTCCATGCCTTGCTCAAAGATGTGTCGACCATCACCCGAATGGATGAAGGCGCAAGCCTGATAAAGAAAGAGGAGACAGACCTTAGCGGGCTTATCCGTGAAATCGTTGAAGAGGAGCGCCTGCGAACTGACATGGCCATCTTGCTCGACATCCCGGGGCTGACCATCTTCGGCAACCGCATCTTGCTGGAGTCCATCTTCCGCAATCTGATAGACAATGCGATAGCCTACAGCGGCGCGAGCGAGATGAGAATCGTGGCCGACACGGAAGGCAACTTCACGATAAGTGACAACGGCTGCGGCATAGCCTCAGAGCATCTGCCGCACATCTTCGAGCGCTTCTACCGCGTGGATAAGGGCAGGTCGCGTGCCGCAGGCGGCACGGGGCTCGGGCTTTCTATCGTGCGCAATGCCGTAGCCATTCACGGCGGCGACATCAAGGCCGAGAGCATTGGGGGTCTGACTTATACGTTTCAGCTAAAAGTTAACAAAAACGTAACAGAAACGTCATAATCTGTTAACATAAGAAACCTAATTTTGCGGCAGATAAATGCAAAATTAGGTTTTTATGGATTTATTGTTTTCTTTCGGAGAGTGTGCGAGAAGATGTGCCGCTCTTTTGTTCTCAGGAGTAATGGCGCTTGGCGCAGTTGCCCAGACAGCTCACGCCATAGGCGGGGTGGTGCGAGCGCGCTATGAGATTCAGACACTTGATGGGCGGAGCCGTTTTGCCATCAGGAACTCCCGCGTATGGATTAGGGGGAGCTTCATGCCGCGGCTGAGCTATTACGTGTCCACTGACCTTTGCGACCAGGGGGCGTTCCAGTTCCTGGATGCCTATGGGAAGCTGGATTTGGGCCGGGGCGTGGCTATGCAGGCTGGCCAGTTCCGTATTCCCTTCGGTGTCGACCCGTTTCGCGGCCCCGGCAACTACATTTTTGCAGACCGCTCGTTCATAGGCCGTGATATTGACAACATCCGGGCTGATGGTGTGCAGGCATCATATACATTCCAGAAAGACATACCCGCAACCGTCACGCTGGGTGTGTTCAGCCCGAATACGATTACAGACCAGAATCATTGGTCGAAGACCCTCAATTATGCCTTGAAGGCGGAGCTTCCCGTCGGCCCGTTTAAAGTCACCGGCGGGCTGCAGACCATTCAGCCCGACTCCGTAAGAGTAAACATGGCCGATGCCTGCGTGTCTTTCTCGAAGGGTGGGCTGACTGCCGAGGCTGAGTACATACTTGAACACTATGTGGCAGACCCCTTTCCCGATTGTCACTCCTATAACGTGTGGGTCGACTACGGTATTCCCCTGGAGCATACACTTTTCAACAGGCTTAGCTTCCAGACCCGCTTTGATGCTTCGACCAGCCATTCAAGCGGTGTCGTGACCAACGGCAGGCTGTCAGAAGACCACCCAGACCGCAAGCGACTTACCATAGGCTCTACGCTGGGCTATGTCAACAAGCCGGTGAAGTGTGAGCTTCAGGTTAACTACCAGAAATATTTCTACAAGGAAGGCTATGCCGCGCCCGATGGGAGAAAAGACAAAGTCGTGGCAGAGCTGATAGTCCTCTTCTGAGCCGGGCAGCCCTGGTGATGCAACGTGAAAACTGACAATTAAAAGAATAACAAAACTTATCATTTTTATGAATTTACTGTTTCTTGGAATTATAACATTCCTTTTTTTCCTTGCCATATTTGACTTGTGGGTAGGGGTGAGCAATGATGCTGTAAACTTTCTGACTTCGGCCGTCGGCTCAAAGGCATCCTCTTTCAAGAGGGTGATAGTGGTGGCTGCCATTGGTGTGTTCATCGGCGCTGCAATGAGCAACGGCATGATGGATATAGCCCGCCACGGTATTTTCAACCCGGAAAACCTGTCGTTCTATGATGTTATAGCCATATTCATGGCCGCAATGGTGACAGACATTATCATACTCGATATATTCAACTCCCTCGGAATGCCTACATCCACCACGGTCTCGCTGGTGTTCGAGTTGCTTGGCGCCAGTTTCGTTGTGGCCCTGTTCAAGATATCGGCGCCGGGGAGCGGCCTGCATATTGGAGACCTGCTTAACACCGAGAAGGCGCTGTCTGTCATCATAGGCATCTTCCTTTCGGTGGCCATTGCCTTCGTGTTCGGTACGATAGTCCAGTTCTTGTCCAGGCTGATTTTCACCTTCGAATACAAAAGCCGCCTGAAGTGGAAAGTCGGCCTGTTTGGTGGCGTAGCCTGCACGGCCATCGTCTATTTCATGCTCTTGAAGGGGATAAAAGACCTGACTATCATGACCCCCGGGCTCAAGGCGTGGGTAGATGGCAATACGGCACTGATACTCCTTTGCTCCCTCGTGGTGTTCACGCTGGTTATGCAGATTCTCCACTGGTGCAAGGTGAATGTCTTCAAGGTCGTGGTGCTGCTTGGCACGTTCTCGCTTGCCATGGCATTTGCCGGCAATGACCTTGTGAACTTTATTGGTGTTCCGCTGACCGCATTTGCGTCTTATCAGGACTATATGGCCTCGGGCGGCGGCAATCCGCACGCCTTTATGATGGTCAGCCTTTTGGGCTCGGCCAATACGCCGTTGTATTTCCTCATCGGCGCCGGCATGATAATGGTGCTGTCGCTCGCTACGTCGAAGAAGGCGCGCCAGGTCACGCAGACAACGGTCGGGCTGAGTTCAAAGTCACAGGGCGATGAGATGTTCGGCTCTTCGCGCATAGGCCGCTCGCTCGTCAGGGCCACGCTCAATGTCCATGCGTGGGTGAGCGAGCATACGCCAGCTTGTGTCAGGCGTTGGGTAGGCCGCCGCATGGATAACAGCGTGACACAGGAAGAAGATGGTGCGGCATTCGACCTCGTGCGTGGCTCGCTCAACCTGATGCTGGCCAGTGTGCTGATAGCTGTCGGCACATCTCTGAAACTCCCGTTGTCAACCACCTTCGTAACGTTTATGGTGGCCATGGGTACATCGCTTGCCGACCGTGCGTGGGGGCGTGAGAGTGCGGTGTTCCGCATCACGGGTGTCATATCCGTGATAGGCGGCTGGTTTATCACGGCCGGCGTGGCTTTCA
>JAFLSH010000239.1 GCA_022511055.1 Prevotella sp.
TGAGCAGGGTGTCAGAGACTTCCCGCTCGGCGTATTTCCTGATAGTTCGTCGTGTCTGAATGGTGTTCATAGTCTGATTTTCGTTATTTCTTCCTTCTGCGCCATGCCACGCCGCCGGCCACTGCGATGGCCAGCAACAGCAGCACATAGCTGATGTAGGCAATGGTCTCGGTGCGCTCCACGGACTTGGGGAAGAAAGCCAGCTCCACCTGATGGTCGCCGGGCTTCACCTGCAACGCGCGCAGCACGTAGTCGACACGGCCCAGCTCCTGTGGCTCGCCGTCGACCGTGGCGGTCCAGCCCGGGTAGTAGATTTCAGAGAAGACTATCACGCCGCCCTTGCCTGTCCGCACATCGTATTGCAGGCGGTTAGGCTCGTAGGCCGTCAGCCTGACAATGCTGGTAGTGTCCTGTTGGGTGCTGCTGCCCAGCAGCGGCTCGAACTGCCTGTCGGCCACGGCCTCGTGGCGCAGGTCCAGCTCGGCCATGCCGTCGAGTTCCTGGTTGGCATTGTCCACATAGTGTATCTTGTCCACCAGCCAGGCATTGCCGTAGGCGTACGGGTTTTGCAGCGGAACGGTCTGCCCGGTCTGCAGGGGCAGAATGAAGTAGCGGGTGTTGAGCATGTTCAGCACGGGGAAGATGCTGTCGCCGTTCACCTGGGTCATGTCGCCGGCAGCCAGAGACACCGCACCGAAGGCATCGCGTATTTCGGGCGAGATGTAAGCCTCTATGAGTTCCTGGTAGCGGCGCAACTTTGCCGCATGGTAGCCGCCAATGGACTTGTGGTAATATGAGGTCTCGTTCTCGTTGAACGTGTTGGTCGCAAGGTTAAGCACCCGATAGTCTAAGGTCTTGTCCTGCAGTATCTGGTCGTCGGCGGCCGTCTTCTGGATAGGCTGCTCGCGCTCGTACTTCGAGACAAACATGTCGTCGTTCAGGTAGCGCTTGTTGACTGTCCACAGGTCTACCAGGCAGATGACCAGCAAGATGACGGTCATGGGCAGGGCCTGCAGCTTGCGCGCCTTGAAGAGCAGCAGCGTCAGCACACCAGCCACAATGACCACCAGCGAGCGCCAGGCATCGGCTGTGAACATGGCACGGCGCATCTCGCTCAGGTTTTGCAGCAGCGGCACCAGCTGTTCGGGCGGGAACTGGCTGAGAGCCTGCATCTCGCCGGAAGACACGTAGTTGCCGAAGAACATGTTGGGCATCACGGCGAACAAGAGGCAGAAGCCGCCCGTGAGGCCGAATGCCGTGTAGACCCACTTGATGTTCCGGGTCAGCACCTCGGGCTCTTCCACGATTCGCTTCAGCGCCAGCATGGCGAGCAGCGGTATCGTGAACTCGGCAATGACCAGTATGCTGGCCACGGTGCGGAACTTGGCATACATGGGTACGTAGTCAAGGAAGAAATCGGTCAGCCCCATGAAGTTCTTGCCCCATGAGAGCATGATGCTGAGCAGGGTGGCAGCCAGCAGAGCCCACTTCATGGGGCCTTTGACAATGAACAGACCCAGCACGAAGAGGAACAGCACAAAAGCGCCCACGTAGACCGGGCCGGAAGTGCCGGGCTGCTCGCCCCAGTACTGCCCTATCTGCTGATAGATGCCCACGTACTGGTTGTCGGCATGCTCCATGGCCGTCTTGTTCTGCACCAGGGGCACAGAGGCGCCACCCTTGGTGTTGGGCACCAGCAGGGTCCAGGTCTCGCCGATGCCGTATGACCACTGGGTAATGTAGTCGCGCTCCAGTCCGCTGCTGGTCTGGTTGCTGTTGTTCTGCTTCACCAGCTCGCTCTTGCCGCGCATGGACTCCTGGCCGTACTGCCAGGTGTGGTAGAGGTTTGACAGGTTGATGCCAATGCCTATGGCCGCACCGGCTATGCAAACGGCCGTTGCCTTCAGGAAGTGCGCGTACTGCTTCTGGCGAATGGCATCCACCAGCCAGGCAATGACCATGAACAGAATGACAAACAGATAGTAGTAGGTCATCTGCACATGGTTGGAATAGATTTCCAGCGCAGTGAAAAGGGCGGTGACAATCAGGCCCCAGAGGTATCGCCCCCTGTAGGCCAGCACCAGGCCGGCTATCATCGGCGGCAGGTAGGCCAGTGCCCACACCTTCCAGATGTGGCCCGCGGCAATGATGATGAGAAAGTAAGTGGAGAACGCCCAGATGACCGCACCTAATGCCGCCAGATAGTGGCGGAAGTCGAAGGCGCGCAACAGGATATAGAATCCCAGCAGATAGGCAAACAGAAACCACACGTTCTCCGGCAGCCAGAGGTGGTAGGCATCGGCCACCTTCGTCAGCAGGGTCGTTGACTCATAAGACGGGGCTATCTGATAGGTGGGCATGCCAGAAAACAGAGCGTTGGTCCAGCGGGTCTTCTCGCCGGTGCGCTCATAATACTCCGAAGCCTCCTGACCGGCCCCCCGGCCTGCCGAGGAGTCGTGGCGGTAGAGAATGCGCCCCTCTATGTCGGCAGGAAAGAAATAGGCAAACGACAGAACGGCAAACAACAGCACTGCCAGCACATCGGGCAGCCATTTTTTCACGGTGTTCATTATGTGTAAACGTTTATGATTATTTAAAATTCGGCTACAAAGTTACAAAATAATTCATAATTCATGATTTAATTCAAAATTATTTTCTACTTTTGCATCTAAAATTCCAGACAGTGATGAAGAAAATAGGAATAATCGTGGCCATGGACAAAGAGTTGCGGCAGTTGCAGCAGCTGTTCGGCGAGAGCCACGTGCGCGTCGAGAAGTGCGGCATCGGCAAGGTGAATGCCGCGCTGGGCGCACAGCGAATGATTAGCGAGTTTCACCCGGATGTCATTGTCAGCAGCGGCTGCGCGGGCGGGAACGGCGATGAGGTAAACGTGTATGACGTAGTGGTGAGTACGGAGCTGGCCTATCATGATGTCTATTGCGGCGCGGCCATGGGCGGCAGTGTCTACGGTCAGGTGCAGGGGCTGCCCGCCCGATTCCAGGCTGACCCTGAGCTGCTGGCAAAGGTCAGGGAGGCGGAACAGAAAGCCGAGGCGCTCGCCATGCCGCGGCTCCACTTCGGGCTGATAGCCACCGGCGACTGGTTTGTCGACTCCAAGGAGAAGATGCGCCAGATTCTCAGCCACTTCCCCGAGGCCAAGGCGGTCGACATGGAGTCTGCCGCCATTGCCCAGACCTGCTACCTGAACAACGTGCCGTTCATCTCGCTCCGTGTCATCAGCGATATACCGCTGCGCGACAACAATGCCTCGCAGTATCACGACTTCTGGGCGCGCATTGCAGACAACTCATTCCAAGTAACCAAAACCATTATCGAAAGTCTCAGCTTATGAACAAGATACCCAGTTTTACCATCGACCACGAGCGGCTTCTGCGCGGCATCTATGTATCCCGCAAAGACCAGGTGGGCAGTGAGTGTGTCACCACCTTTGACATCCGCATGAAAGAGCCCAACCGCGAGCCGGCGCTCGGGCAGGGAGCCATACACACCATTGAGCATCTGGCGGCCACCTATCTGCGCAACGACCCGGAATGGCGCGACCGTATCATCTATTGGGGGCCCATGGGCTGCCTGACGGGTAACTACCTGCTCATTCGGGGCAATCTGTCGTCAAAAGACATCGTAGACCTCATGCGCCGCACTTTCCAGTTCGTGGCCACGTTTGAGGGCGACATACCCGGCGTTGCGCCGCGCGACTGCGGCAACTGGCAGCTGCACGACCTGCCCGCCGCCCGGCTGGAAGCAAAGAAATATCTGGAAGAGGTGCTTAACAGCCTGACTGATGCCAACCTGAACTATCCCGAGTAGGCTTTTTGGCGGCAGGGCCGTTCCAGCCGCAGGCCCGCCATATTTTTCAGGGAGAAAGGGCACGAAATCCGAAAAT
>JAFLSH010000024.1 GCA_022511055.1 Prevotella sp.
TTTTTCCCGAAACTCGCGGAGTATTGAAAGGTATTTTCAGAAGTGCAGCCGAACATCGATGCCCACTTGCAGGGGATTCGCCCGCTGCGCGAAGTAGTGCTGACCGCCGGCGGCCGAGCTGCTGATGGCGAAGGTGTTATAGCCGGTGTCGGTGAGGTTGCGCCCCCAGAGGCTGACCACCGCCACGCCGAAGTCGTAGTCGGCATGGGCACCCAGCACGGCGTACAGATTCTGGCTGTAGGTGTTGGCCTCATCCCACCAGATTTTGCCCTGTCCGCTGAGGTTGGCGCCCAGCGTCAGGCGGGGCAAGAGGCGGTAGTCGGCCATCAGGCTGAAGGTGTGCTGCGGCACGAAGGGCACGGAGCGGCCGTTGTACTCGTCGTACTCATCGAACTTGGCGCTGGTGTAGGCGTATGTGCCACCCCAGTCGAGCCGACCGCCGACCGCCTGCCCGCGCAAGGCCAGCTCAGCCCCCAGGCTGTGGCTCTTGCCGGCGTTCACCATGATACGGCCGAAGTTGTACTGCTCGCTCATGACCGAAAGCTGCTGGTTGCGTATCTGCATGTAGAAGAGCGCCAGGTCGGCATGCACACGGCCGCCGAAGAGATTCAGGCGCGAGCCCAGCTCGTAGTTCCATGACTCCTCGGGCTTATAGGCTATGGTGTTCCGAATGTTGTCGTAAACGTCAGGGGTGTTGTCGAGCTGCAGCGGCTCGCCGCCCCGGTAGCTCTGGGCAGCCTGCGACACCTGAGACTGCAAGATGTCAGAGAACATCTGGATATTGAAGCCGCCGGCACGGTAGCCCTTGGCCACACTGGCATAGACATTAGAGCCCGCAGGGGTTACGCGCCACGTCAGCCCCAGCTTGGGCAGCAGCTGGCTGAAGTGGTCGGCCCGCTGGTCGGCCAGTGCCGAAGTGATTTCGTAGGGGGTGTTCATCTGCTGCCCGCGAACAGTCATGGATGCCTGTGCGGTCATGGTCATGGCCGTCTCGTAGTCAATCTTGACACGGCTGTAGTCGTAGCGCAGGCCGAGCGTGGCGGTCAGGCAGTCGGTCAGGCGAATGTTTGACTCGTGGAAGATGCCGAGATTGAGCTGAGGCGTATGGAACAGCCCCGGCACGGGCGACATATCGAGGTTGCCAATGCTGAAGTTCATGGCTGCCACCTGCTGCTGGGCCGCTGCCTCGGGCATGCCGCCGTCAATCATGGCCTGCAACATCATGGCGGGAATGAGCTGGCTGAGGCGCGCCTCCATCTGGCGGTTAAAGGCATCCATGAAATAGACCGGCGCATCGGTGCGCAGCCACTGGTGAGAGAGGAACAGGCCGGTGGAGTGCTGCCAGACGGTGTTGCCAAGGCTCTTCAGCGCCAGTTCCTGGGTAACGGCATGCTGCCGCTGGCTCTGCTCCAGCCGCAGAAAGTCGGGGGTCATGTAGTCCTGGTCCATCACCATCTTGTCGTCAAGGAACTGGTAGCTGGTGGTCGAAGTCAGCAGCAGGCGGGGCATGCGGTAGCTGATGGAGAGGCCAGTGTTCAGCATGTTGCGCCGATAGGTGTTCATGAGGGTGGTGGCAGGGTCGTCAACCTTGCCCGTGGCCAAGTCGTACTCACCGTATGCAAAGCCGTTCTGGTCAACGTGCTGGTAGTCGGCCACCAGGTCGAAGTCAAGTCTGTCGGTCGGCTCGAACACCAGGCGGAGCTTGCCGCCGGCCTCGTTACTCTTGTCGTTTTTCTCAGAGAAATTCTTGTTGTCAATAAAACCCTTCAGCCCCGTGTAGAAACCACCAACGGAAAAGGCCAGCTGGTCAGAGAGGCGGCAGCTGTGGCTGGCTTCCACGTCGGTATAGAGGCCGGTGCCCAGCCCCAGGCGCACGTCGGTGCCCTGGTGGGTCATCGGGCTCTTGGAGTAGAGGCGCACCAGACCGCCCTCGGTGTTCTGCCCGTAGAGCGTGCCCTGCGGGCCGCGCAGCACGTCGACACGGTCGAGCTGGTAGAAATGGTGGTTGAAGGCGGCCTTCGACATGAGCGGCATGTTATCGTAGTAGATGCCCACGGCGGGATTGTTGATGCGAGTGCCAATGCCGCGCACGTACATGGAAGAGGTGAGCCGCGAGCCGTAGGCGGGCATCGTGAAGTTGGGCACATACTGAGACAGCTGGCTCAGGTCGCGCACGTTGAGCTGATGAAGCTCGCTGCCGGTGAACACGGTGGAACTGACCGGCTGCTGGCGCAGGCGGAACTGCTCCTTGGGCTGGGAAACCACCACCACTTCATCGAGGTCAACCACACGGCTGGAATCGGCCACGGCCTCTTCGGCCATAACGGTCAGGGGCATCAGTGCTGCCCAGAAAGAGATTGCTTTTCTAATCATAACTTCATTTTTTTTGCGGGTGCAAAGGTAGGCATAATTTCCGTAACCCGCAATCCACATTTGTATGGATTTTGCACCCCGTCACACATTCAGCGCACCACAGTGGGGGCACTCCCCCTTCTGGTGGAGCCGGGCACCGCAGTGGCCGCAGAGGTAGTGAACAGATGCGTATTTGTAGTAGCGCCAGAGGGCAAAGGCCACGTAGCAGCCAAGCAGCGGGTAGCCCACGTAGTACAACGTGGAAACGCTGAACACGATATAGGCCACGGCACAGGTAGCCATCAGCCCCAGCACGTAGAGCAGCGCCTCGCCGGCAGGCAGCTGCCGCCGAATGTCGTCGACAGCGGCAATGGCCACAATAAGAATGGCCCACACAGACAGCAGGAAACAGGCCAAGTGGGCGGGAACGGCATAGGGGTTGAGTGTCGGGTGGTAGTAGAAGTGCCGCCACGACTCAGGGTTGAACAGCTGTATGCTGCTGTAGAGCGTGGCGGAAGAGGCCACAAGCAGGCACAGCAGCGTGGGGTAGAAAGAGGGAATGTCGTTGAAATGCACCAGCTTGGCGTTGCGCCGCACCAGCTTGCGCATGATATAGGCCACCACCACGATTATCACTGTGGCCAGGAAGATGAGCAGGTGGGAGTTGCTGAAGAAGTCGATGAACTGCGAGATGGGGTCGTCGGGAGAGACCGCCTGAAGCAAGTCGCGCTCATGAATCCAGCCGAAGGAGTTCTGGTCGCGGGCCACCTTGACCCAGATGGAGTCAATGGAATCGGCTGGCACGGTGGTAATGTCGGCCACCACCAGGTGGTTGCCGCGGTAGAGCATGAGCGTGTCGACCGGCATGCCGCTCAGCACCTCGGCAGGCAGCTGCTGAATCACGGGCAGCGAGTCGCGGCGCACCAGGAAGTTGAAGTTCTGCGTGTAGTGGTGGGTGGTGTAGAAGGAGATGGAGTCGAGCTGCTGCTCGGTCAGGTCCCAGGCATCGGGCGAAAGCTGCCCCTGGTTGTAGCAGCCCGTCAGCAGAAACAGGGGGAAGAGCAGGCTAAGTACGCGGCGCATAGACATTCATCTGACAATTGACACAATCGAACTCAAGCGGAAACAGCCGCCCGTCGCCTAACCGCAGCGCGAGCGGCTCGCGCCACGCCGGTCGCCGCCCGCCGTGCCTGACACAGCCGCCGAGGGCATAGCGCAGGCAATGGCGGCACTGCATAATCAGGGCACCCGGCTGCGGCCGCAGCTCGTAGGCTGAAGGGGCCGGCTGGCCATAGAAGCGGCTGGCCTGAAGGTTGGCTATGTTGTAGAGATGGGGCTGGGCGTAGGCGCAGTGGGGTGCGGCTTTCGCGGTGTCAGCCTCGCTGACAGCAGCGGCACTGCCTGCCGCGGCAGAACGGGCAGCCGCGCCGGCCATCAGGCGGCTGACCAGCTGCCGCCGAAGCTCAGAGAGGCTGCTGCTGGGAATGAAATAGGGAAAGTCGGCAGGCAGATTGACTGCCACGCACACGTAGGGTGTGCCGCCCAACCGTGAGAGCTGCCGCACGATATTGTCGCGCTGCGGCCGGTCGGCCTGCTGATGCGCCATGGGCAGGCTGACCTCCACACTGCCACAGGCAAGCGTGAAACCGTCGGGAACGGCCTGCAAAGACAGGGTTACGGGAATTTTGCGCTCGGCACTGGGGCGGCTCAGCAGGCGGTCCAGCCCCATGTCGCTGTTTCGGTAGAGCCGCATGCCGGGGCGCAGACCCTCAGGCATGTGGTGGGGGAACAGGCGGTTGCCCTCTACCCTATTCACCCGGAAGCCTTGCAGCTGCCGGTCGGCATCAAGGAAACAAAGCCCATCGCCATTGGCAAAGCTCGCCACGCCCGCCACGTTGAAGGAGTTGTGCCGCAGCTCCTTGACCGTTCCCACGAACTCGCCGATGGCCTTCGGTGTGTCAAACGAGGCTATATCGGGCTGGCGGCCCTCAAGGAAATAAGTGGTATAGCCCCGGTTGAAGGTCTTCGCCAGGTTGGGGGTGAAGGTGTAGGTGCATCGGCCCAGCGAAGCGCGCCGATAGCGGTCGGGGTGGCGGCGCACTATGTCGTTCAGGCGGTTGCTGTAGGCGGCGGTCACGTTCTTGACATAGGAGACATCCTTGAGCCGCCCCTCAATCTTGAACGAAGTGGCTCCGGCCGCTGCCAACTGCTCCAGATGGTCGCTCTGGTTGAGGTCTTTCAGGGAGAGCAGATGGCGGTCGCGCTCAATGACACGGCCATCGGCATCCAGCAGGTCGAACTTCATGCGGCAGAACTGCGCACACTCGCCGCGGTTGGCCGACCGGCGGAAGCAGTGCTGGGAAGCGTAGCACAGGCCGCTATAGCTCACGCAAAGCGCGCCGTGGACAAAGACTTCCAGCTCAACATCGGGCACTTGCCGGTGAATGTCGCGGATTTCCTCCAAAGACAGCTCACGCGCCAAGACCACGCGGGTGAAGCCTAACGAGCGCAGCCACGAGACCTTGGCGGCCGTGCGGTTGTCGGTCTGCGTAGAGGCATGGAGCGGAACGGCGGGAGACATGGAGAGAACGGCCATGTCCTGCACCAAGATGGCATCAACGCCAATGGCGGCCAGGTCGTCGAGCAGCTGCCGGGTGGCGGCCAGCTCGTCATCGTAGAGTATGGTGTTTACGGTCACATAGACCTTGGCGGCAAACTGGTGGGCATAGGTGCAGAGCTGGCGTATGTCGTCAAGGCTGTTGCCTGCTGAAGCCCGCGCGCCAAAGCGGCTGGCACCAATGTAAACGGCATCGGCACCATGGTCGATGGCTGCTATGCCGCATTCCAGGTTGCGGGCAGGGGCCAGCAGTTCCAGTTCGCGCATGGGCTACATAATCTTTGAGATGTCGTAAGGCGTCTCCTGATAAACGTAATAGTTAATCCAATTGCTGTAGAACAAATTGGCGTGGGCGCGCCATGAGACCATGGGCGCGTTCTGGGGGTCGTTGTCGCGGTAATAGTTGCGGGGCAGGTCGACATCGGTGCGGATATCCTTGTCGCGCTTGTACTCGTTGTCGAGCGTGTTGGGCGCGTACTCCAGATGGCCCGTGATGAAGAACTCGCGGCCGCCGCGCGCCATCACCACGCTCACGCCGCTCTCGGCAGACTCGGCTATCAGCTGCAGCTCCGGGTGCGCAAGAATGTCCTCGCGGTGAATCTCGGTGTGGCGGCTGTGGGGCATCATGAACACATCGTCAAAGCCCCTGAAGATAGGCAGGCGCGGGTCGAGCGGATGCTGCGGAAAGATGCCGAACATCTTTCGGTCGAGCGAATACTTGCGGATGCCGTAATGATAATACAGGCCGGCCTGTGCTGCCCAGCAGATATAGAGGGTACTCGTCACGTGGGTGCGCGCCCAGGCGAAGATATCGGTAATCTCCTGCCAATAGCTGACATCCTCAAACTCTAACTGCTCGACAGGGGCACCCGTGACAATCATGCCATCATACTTCTCGTCGCGCATTTCGGCAAAGTCACGGTAGAACATCATCATGTGTTCGACTGGGGTGTTCCTCGGCGTGTGGCTTTGCAGCTTCATGAAGTTGATTTCCAACTGCAACGGCGTGTTTGACAACAGCCGTATCAGGTCGGTCTCGGTGGTTATCTTCAGCGGCATGAGGTTCAGGATTACAATCTTCAGGGGGCGAATGTCCTGAGAATGCGCCCTGGAAGCATCCATCACGAAGATGTTCTCCTGTTTCAGCAGGTCTATGGCCGGCAAGCGGTCGGGTAATCTTAATGGCATATATTCATTCAACAACCTTTATTACACACGCAGACACATTGTCGAATCCGCCGACCTCCTCTGCCGCTTTGCACAGGGCAGAGGCATCGGCGCCCGACTGTAACAGCTCGACTATCTGGGCATCGGTGAGCATGTCGGTCAGCCCATCGCTGCACAACAGCAACACATCCTCTGGCAGCACCTCGGCCGTGCATTTCACAATGTCAATGAAAGAAGTCTTGCAGCCACCGCCTATACAGTTGGTGATTACGCTGTCATAGCCGGCCACGCCTAACAGATTGCGGTACGAATGGTCGGTCGACATCTGGGTCAGATTGCCTTCGTGGAGACGGTAGATGCGGCTGTCGCCACAGTTCATCCAGTAGAACTCGCCGGAAAAGTAGACCAGTGAAACGAGCGTAGTGCCCATCTCGTGATACTTCGCCTCCACGTAGCCCTGCGACTCGATAATGGCATTGATAGATTCCAGCCAGCCGAAGACAGCCTCGTTGAAATCGCCGGGATTAAGGCAGACAGGCAGGTCAGAGAAATAGTACTGCAGGTTATGCAGTGTCTCGCTGCTGGCTACCTCGCCGCTGTTATGGCCTCCCATGCCATCGGCCAGGGCAATCAGATAGCGGTCCTTGGTGTCAATGTCCACCATGGTCCAGTATTCCCCATTGCGCACATACCTGTCATGGACAAGTATCATGTCTTCATTGTTCTCTCTGACACAACCAAGCATACTGGCGGCAGTGATACTGAACTTCATCGTCTTTCGCTTTCTAATTTACAGTAACCTGCAAGTTGATGTTGGCCAACGTTACCACATCGCCGTTCTTGATGGGTATTTCCATGTCAGGCTGAATGGGGTACTGGTTTAGCTTGGTACCATTAGACGAATGCTTGTCGACAATGCACCAGCCCGTATCGGCGTTGTACTTCAACTGGGCGTGTACGCCGGAAATATACATGTTCTGCTGGAAAAACTCAGCGTATGGGCCCTGCCGGCGGCCAATGACAGCGCCATTGATGCCCGTAAGGCGGATATTCAGGCTGGAATTATACAGAATCAGCATCGGCACGCCGGGCAGCCCCATCTGGTTGGGCATTGAAGGCCGGGTGGCATTAGGGAAGGTGGCTGATGCGTTCTGTGCCATCACACCCATAGTGACAGAAGTGACAGCAAGGTCTGCCTCAGGAGTACGCTCCCCGGCCATCACCATCATGCCGCCACAATGAGTGCAACGGCGCCCAATGCCTACGCGACCACAACTGTTGCAGTAAAGCAACGCCTGGCCACACTGGTCACAATAGTGGGCACCATCCTCAATTTCCTCTTTACAACTTGGGCATATTATCATCATCTTCTGTTACATTTCTTTTATATCCTCAGGCATAATCACCTGATACGTTTCTTTTGTTACCTGTGTGGGGTCCATCTGCGACACGCGAAGCGACAGCTGCTGAATAGTCTCATCGAGCAGGTTGCGCATCTCACGCGCATTTCCAAAGGCGCTGGTCTTTGTCATCACCATCTTGCCAATCACGTTGAGAACTTTGAACTCGGCAGTAGGCATCAGCACATACTGATCCTTGGCGGCCATCTTCTTGAAAATTTCAAGCAGCTCTTCCTCGTTGTAGTCATCAATATGCAGCTTGTGGGTAAACCTGCTGGCCAGACCGGGATTAACTGCAAGGAACTCTTCCATCTTGTCCTTATAGCCAGCGGCAATGACCACGAACTTGCCGCGGTCATCTTCCATGCGCTTCATCAGTGTGTCTATCGCCTCCTTGCCATACTGGTCATCGCCCTCGCTCAAGGTGTATGCCTCATCAATGAAAAGGATTCCACCCATGGCCTTGTCGCAGATATTGTTGACAATCTTCGGGGTCTCGCCCATATACTTGCCAACGAGCGTGGCACGGCTGGCCTCAATCACACGAGTAGTCGGCAGGATATCCATGGAATTGAGTACCTCGCCCATCTTTCTGGAGATAGAAGTCTTACCCGTGCCGGGATTACCTGTCAATATGAAGTTCATGGCCATTTGCTGCACCTTGCCGGCACCCATGACTGCGCGCTGCTTCATGAACATGCTCTGCACGGCCAGGCGGCGGATAGAGTTCTTGACACTGCGCATGCCAACAAACTCATCAAGCTCGTTGAGAACCTCATCGAGCGGCCGGGTCTTCTCGTTCTGTGCCATCGGCAGGTCATTGGCCGTGAGCTTGAACATATCCTCTTCCTTGAAATCGGGATTGTTCATCTGGCTAACCAGGCGCTGGCTCTGTCTCTCAACGGCCTGGTCAAAGATGGCGCGCGCCTCGCGGGCGTTGCCGAAGTTCTTGTCACGGCGCAAGTAAAGCTGCTCAAACTGCCGGTGAACGGCGGCCTGCGTATCGGTGTCAACCGTGAAGTTCTTGCCTGAAGCTAAGTTCAGGAATATCTGTGTCAGCTCATCAGGCGTGTAGTCATCGAAGTGGATAGTCTGCGTGAAGCGGCTCTTCAGACCGGGGTTAGAGTCAATGAAATCGTGCATCTGGTCAGTATAGCCGGCCACGATACAGATAAACTTGCCGCGGTCATCTTCCAAGCGCTTCAGGAGCGTATCAATGGCCTCGCTGCCAAACGAATCACCATCGGCAGACTTCAGGGTATAGGCTTCATCAATGAAGAGTACGCCCCCCATGGCGGTATCTATCAGCTGGTTGGTCTTAATGGCCGTCTGGCCGCTGTAGCCTGCCACCAGCTTCGAGCGGTCAGCCTCAACCAGCTGGCCACGCGACAAGATGCCCAACGTGCGGAACACATCTGCCATGATACGTGCCACAGTGGTCTTACCCGTGCCGGGATTACCTGTGAACACGTAGTGCTTACCCTGGAACGTATTGGTTTCGCCGCGCTTGATTTGCAGATTCAGGAATGCCGCCAAGTTCGTTATCTCCTTCTTGACAGCAGACAATCCGACCATACCATCGAGTTTCTTCAGGCACTCGGTGTAATCGACCGCCTGTGGTGCCTCGTATGGAATATCCTCTGGCTCTATGGTCATAATCTGCTCGTTGCTCATGGTCGAAACATCATCATTCTGCAAGCGCTGAGCCTGCCTCTTACAGATTTGGTCGAATAGCGTGCGCATAGAACGCCCATTGGCAAAGTCCTTGTCGCGCGATTCGTACATCTGCTTGATGCACTCCTTGGCCTTAGCCTCAGCCTGCTCCGAGAAAACGTACTTCTTTCCGCGGGCAAACACCAGCATAATCTCAAAGAGCTGTTCCTGTGAGTAGTCTTCTATGTTCAGGAAATAGTTGAAGCGGCTACGGAATCCCGGATTGATGCGGAAAAGGTTATCCATCTCCGTGCGGTAGCCGGCGGCAATGACCACGAACTTGCCACGGTCATCTTCCATGCGCTTCATCAGCTTCTCCAGAGCCTGCGCGCCCTGGTTATCGCGGTCACCACTCTGGCTGACAGGAGCCAGCGTGTAGGCTTCATCGACAAACAAGATGCCGCCCATGGCCTTGTCGCAGAGCCGGTCGACCACCTTCGGGGTTTCCCCCTGATAAGGGCTGACCATCTTGGCACGGTCTACCTCAACCACATGGCCACTATCCAAGTAGCCGATGGCAGCCAGTATCTCGCCCAATTTCCGCGCAATGGTAGTCTTGCCAGTACCGGGATTACCAGTCAGAATGATGTGCATGGACATTTTCTCCTGCTCGCCCAGACCACGCTGTGCGCGCTGTATGCTGTTCTGCACGGAGTAGGCGATTTCCTTCACCGCCTGCTTCACTTCATCCATGCCTATGAAGTGGTCAAGGTCACCCAAGATGTCGCTCAGCGAGCGTTCCTCTGGCACATAGCCCTTGATGTCTTCGCGCTCTACCTGCGTTGCGGCCGCCCCGCGGCTGATGAAAGACGTAAAGATGTCTTCCGCCGTCTTCATGGCCAGATGTGCATTGCCAAAGGTCTCATCCTTTATCTTTATCTGGTACTTGAAATAGCGCTGCAACTGGTTTTCCGCCTCAGGCGAATAGGTGGTGATGCCGTACTTCGTGCGCAAATCGAGCTTGGTAATCTCGCAGAGTTCCTTATAACCCGGCGTTGGCAGGCGGAACATGTACTTAAAGCGGTTTTTCACCGCAGGGTTGCTCTCCAGGAACTCACCAAGACCCTTTGGCAGACCTGACATGATGACAATGGGATTGTCTTCCCACTTATCCATCTCAACGAACAGCTTGTCAAGCGGATTCACCTGATTGGAATACTTGTCAGGCAGGAGCTTCTGAACATTATCGAAAAACAGAATGCCGTTCTTGGCCTTCTTTATATTATCATCCCACTTGTCAACAAACCGGCTGTAGTCCACGGCATCGACAACGGTCAGCTTCGGCTTCTCAATAATCTGGTGCTGATAGAAGTAGTCACGCAGAATCTCGGCCAGCGCCGTCTTTCCCGTGCCAGTCTCACCGATAATGATGGCATTGACCGACAGGCGCACCTTCGCTATGTCCTTGCGGCTGCGCAGGAACGTGTAGGTGTCGACTATGGTCTTCAGCTGCGACTTTACCTCGTCAAGCCCTATGAGCTTGTCGAGTACATTTTGCGAAACCAGCGGCTTTCCGCACCATTTGCAAAACTTGGCTACACTTCGGTTTTCCTTATGACAATGTTCGCAAATCATTCTACATCATTTTCAATAGGTGTGATTACCTGGTGTGTCTGAACGGCAGGGCTTCCCTTCAAGTAAGGCTTGCGTATGTCCAGCAGCTTCGGGCTGAACACCACAAACTCTATTATCAGGATACTGACAAACAGGCACCACATCAGATAGTGCAGCACCGACTCGCCGGAAATCGACCCGACTTGTTCTGACAAATCATCCAAAGCACCAAACTTCGAGGCATTATACCTGAACGATTTTGTCTTAAACGTGAAGTACAACGGCTCAAGCAGCGAGGACTGTATATCATCATCCAGCACTTCGTTGACAAACTTGGTATCGGTCTGAGACTCGCCCCTGAAGTCTGTCAGATGGCAGACCCACATGTACGCCAGAGTCATTACGACAATGCTGACATTGAACAATGCCGGCACATGGGCATTCATATAGTCCAGCACCCAGACGGGAATGAACGCAGACAATGCGCCCAACAGACCCCACAGGACAGAAAGCAAGAATCCGTAGCCCTTGAAATAGGCCCTTGTCGCCACGATGATGGTTGACATGCCGCCCACCGGCAGACCTATCGACAGGAACGAGTGTTCGAGCAGATAGTCACGGCCGGTCACCCCGAAAACCAGGACTAACAGCATCCACAAACCGCAAAGCCCGTAGAACAGATAGCGCCAGATGCGCTCCTTGGCCAAGGCGCGCTCATAGCTATTCCTGACGCTGGTCATTCTGGCCTCGGTCTCCTTCCGTGCATCAACGAAGCGCTTATAGTATTTAAAGGTCGGGTCATATTTGCCCAACTCCATCAGCCAGTCGACCACCGCGTGTTCGTAACTATACTCCTCGGTGAAATCCCTGGTTGAGTCTTCATGATAGAAAATGGAGAGCCACTGCGCAAAGCTGCCGTTCTTTATCTCATCCCTGACAACAGACTGATTCAGCTTCCCTAACTTCAGCCCATCGGTCAGCTTCGTGCCATCAGACAAGTGATAGGCGGGAGTGATGCCCAAGATGCGGCAGAAGCGATAGAGCGCCGTCTTGTTGTCATAGGCGCTGACACGCTCGCGATTCTCTGTCGACGACATGTCGAAGCAGCGATTGGCCTCCGCCAGCTGCTCATACCATCCGTGCATCTGCGCGTAGTATGCAAAGCGGCTGTTCTTGCCGAGGAAGTCATCCATGGCCTCATTGAACTCTTCATCGCTGAGATGCTCGGCCTGCGCGAGCCGCTCGTTCAGCAGCCAGCCCACCTTCTGCGGCGTGTTTGCCGAGCGCAAATCGTAGGCCGCCTTGCGGTCAAGGTTATACAGCACCTTGTAGGCCAGTGTCTGCGAGTATTCCTGGTCTTTGGTCAGTATGCGCAACGACTCGCAGGCCATCATGTCTTCATGGCTATACATCCATGACAGCAAGCGGCCATCGCAAAGGCTTTGCCACTCATCTTCAGTCAGGTTTTCATTGCCGAAGGACTTCACAATCTGCTCCACGGTGTTCGATGAGTTGCGGGCCAGGAACGGTATTTCGTTGTCAATCTCGTAGGCCATGCGCATGATTGCCACATGCGGCTTGAAGTCAGGCTGCTGGAAGTAGCCCCTGAGGCGTTCCACATCGCACTTCGTGCGTGTCTCCAGATAGAGGAACAGCTTATCGTGCGGATTCTTCAGCAGCACGGCGTACTCCGCCTGATAGCTCAGCAGCGAAATGGAGACGGAGTGTATATCATCACAAAGGTCGCCCCTGACATCTTCGTACTGGAAGGTAGGCTCCATGGTGTAGACGGCCGCCATCAGCCCAGCCTTCTGGTCGGCGGGGTATCTGTTGACCACAATGTCTTTCACCGCCGTGGCCAGCTTTATGTTGCCGCACGACTCGAGCCACTGCACGATGCGCCCGCTGTAGAGGTAGCCCATGGCCAGGCGCTCGTTCTCAACCAGCATCGGCACCAGTTCCTGCACGTTGTCTGCCACAAGATTCCGCTCCGGGTCGACGATGAAGCTCTTGTACTGGAGATAGGGCGACGAGAGGTCGACCTTCACGTTCTCGCCCTGGAACCAGCGCTCCACTTCGTCAATGCCCCAGCGGCTGGCGGGGTTGACAGTCGTAAGTCCCTGGACAATAGTCCGCACCTGGTCGGGCAGTTCGTTCAGGCGCGGCAGGCGGCCCTCACTCTTCTGGCGCATCATCAGGCGCTCGTTGGAACTCAGCGGGTTGCCGCCTATCCAAAGCGCGAAGAGCGTGATGCCCAGCGAGTAGTAGTCGGCGGCAGGCGTGACTTCCACGATGCCATCAATAACGTCTGAGTACATTTCCGGCGCCGCATAGATGGGCGTTCTGGCCTGTGTGGTGCGATATGGCTTTCCGTCTTGCTCCAGCAGCGCCGAGATGCCGAAATCGCCCAGCACCAGCTCGGTGTGTGCCGTATCCCTGAAGAAGAAGTTCGACGGCTTGATATCCTTGTGCAGTATGTTGTTGTTATGACAGTAGGCCAGCGCGGCGGCAGCCTGAAGGGCAATGCGGCGGAACTGATTTATGTCGCCATTGAGGCGGTAGTCTTGCAGTGTCTTGCCGCGCAGGTACTCCATCAGCTCATAGTAGCGGCGCTTTCCGTCGATGTAGGTCTTTCCGTAGTCTATCAGGTTGACAATCATCTCGAAGTCGATGCTCCTGATGACTTGCAGCAGTTTCTTGTTGACCTCATAGTTCGGATAGTATATTTTCAGCACGTACTCCTTGTCATCACGGCTGACCAGGAAGACCTGCGCCTCGCCTGAACGCCCCGACAAGCACTCCAGCTTCTTGTATTCCACCTGCTTCAAGATGAAATGGTCAGCCGTATCGGCCGCCGTTGCCGGCTGGGTGTTGGACCGTATCGTGCGGTCCGCACCGGCATTGCCGATAGTATCGCCCGCGGCGGGCTGAGGCTTGACGGTCCCCTCGCCGAACTGCGGGCCCGGTGCTGCGCCGAGTGTCCTATCGTCTGATGTGGCAGGATTTAACGTTCTGTCTGTCATAGTTACTTGTCGTCTTTGATTTCCTGTTTACTGTTTCTGTCCAGTACCACCCACTTGCCGCCCAGCTGTGGCTTGGCGCAACCGCAGGGGCTGCTGTGCATGGCGTGCTTGAAGTTGCACACCCACGCCAACCGCACCCCTGCCGGCTTGCAGGCCATGGCATAGTTGCGCACCTTGGCCGGCGACGACGCGGGTTGTATCTCCATCTTGTCGAGCAGCGCCGACAGACGGGCTATCTTTTCCTTCTTGAGCTGTTCCAGTTCGCCTTGCGGCATGCGTTTGCTCTCCTTCCACTTGATGTCAGGATGCTCGACCCCGCGGTCCTTGGCCAGCAGCATCAGCACCCGCTCGCGCAGCTGCTCGTTACGCTCATCGCGCACCACGTCTTTCTCAGACGAATATGGCAGGGCCATGCCCAGCTCGGCGTATTCCTTGGCAACCGCCACCAGCTCCTGGTAGTCGGGCTGCATCTGCAGCTCCTTCACCAGCTGCCTGGCCTCATCGGTCAGCGGCGTGTCGCACTGCTTGCAGAAGGCGAAGTCGTTCAGCGTGTGGCAGACGGGGCAGACGAGGCCGCCGCGCGGGCCGCCGCACTCCGGGCAGTAGCCAGCCGACAGGGGGAAGTGTGCGCCGCAGAAAGAGCAGACATCAGTCTTGATGTAGTGATGGCAAATCTCGCAGAAGTCTGACTCAGGGGCTATCTCGCTGCCGCAATTTGGGCAGAAAATGTTGCGCAGCGGCTGTCCGCACGATGCACAGAAGAAAGCCTCGGGCTCGTTGACGGCTCCGCAGTTCGGACAGGGCACACCGACAGCCTGTTGCTGTGCCATTCTCATGGCGGCAGCACTCTCATGGCCATGCCCCATTACCATCTCTTCCCGTTGCAGCGACTGCACTCCCTGACTGGCTTGGTCAGGTCTGAAGGTCGTCTCTTCGCTCATATAGTGTTTTTATTAGCTAATAAATTTGTGCAAAGTTACGAAAATAATTTTATATTTCGCAAAAAAAATCGCCGTTAATTTACATTTACGCCATTTTTTGTAGGAAAGAAGCGCAAAAAGTCCTGTCGCAAGTCGGGTTTGTCGGCATCGTGCGCATCATAAAGTCGCCCGACAGACCAATGCTAACGATTCCCACAGCGCAACTTTATGCACGAAAAATGCAGCTTTTGGGTAAAAAACTCACGGAGTATTTCCAAAAACTCACGGAGTAATTTCCAAAACTCGCAGAGTATTTTCCAATACTCACGGAGTATTGGCCGAAACTCGCCGCTTTTCGGCCAACAGCATGGGAACTGCCACTTCTGAGGTTACGTTGGGGCAAACGATGTTACATGGCGCAAAGCATGATACGCACGACAAAGTTTTCCGCCGCTTTTCTACGCGCGCATATATAGTAGCCAGACAGGCTAAATGCCCTACACCCTCAACACCCTCAACACCCAGACGGGGTGTCGGGGGTGTTGAGGGTGTAGGTTGGTCAGCTTGATTAGCTACTATAATACGCGCGCGAGCCCTAAAAACAGCAGGGGGCTGCGGCGCAATGCACTTCTTACCACAGTTGCAGGCGCTGCGACTGGGGGATGAACATCTCGTCGCCCTCCTTGATGCCGAAGGCTTCGTACCAGGCATCAATGTGCGGCAGCGCACCGTTCACGCGCCAGCGGCCCAGTGCGTGCGGGTCGCTCTTGGTGCGGTTACGGATTTCGGCCTCGGTGATGTTGCCTGCCCACACGCCGGCGTATGCCAGGAAGAAGCGCTGTTCGGGTGTCAGCCCGCCAATCACGGGCAGCGGCTTGTTCTTCGTGGCGTTCTTGAAAGCGGCAAAGGCCACCTGCAGACCGCCGTGGTCGGCCAGGTTCTCGCCCAGTGTCAGGCGGCCGTTGGCCTTCAGGTCGGGCAGCACGTTGATGGCCGAGAAGAAGTCGGCATATTTGTCGGTGCGCTCCGTGAAGTTCTTGCCGTCAGACTCTGTCCACCAGTCGTGCATGTTGCCGTCCTTGTCGAACTGGCGGCCCTGGTCGTCGAAGCCGTGGGTCATC
>JAFLSH010000240.1 GCA_022511055.1 Prevotella sp.
TTATTCAGGGAAGCTGGCTGTACTGCTCATCGCTGACAGGCTCAAGCCACTCGTGGCTTTCCTTTTCGCTGCCCGTGAGAACGATGGTGGCGAGATGCTGAAACCACGAATCTTTCCGTGCGCCATGCCAGTGCTTCACCTCATCGGGTATGTCGATAACCATGCCGGGCTGCAGCGCCACGGGCTCCTTGCCCCACTCCTGATACCAGCCGCGGCCGGCAACACAGATGAGAATCTGGTGGGCACCATGGTGAATGTGCCAGTGGTTGCGGCAGCCGGGCTCGAAGGTCACGTTCTGGTATTTGGCGAGTGTCTCGCCGCCTTCGGCCACATTGGCCGGCTGAATCGTGGCCAGATAGCTCTGGCCGGTGAAGAACTGGCCGTAGGGGTTGGCAATGCCCTTTGCCCATGCGCCCGCCTCTGCATCGGCGGCGCAGTCAACCTGGCTGTAGCCGTTCTGGCTGAGCCACCGGCAGAGTTCATCTACCTGCTCTTTGGTGTTGCCCATGTTGACAGCCCCCGCCTTGTGTGAGGCCAGCTGGGGCTCCACGCCCTTCAGGCTGCTGAGGGCGGCCACGGTGACCAGTTCGCGGTCGGCGGCAGAGAGCTGGTCGCCGGCAAAGATGTCGCCAAAGAGGTGTGACTTCAGGTAGTAGTCATCCTGTGGGCAGAAGTCGTAGTTGAAGGGCTGGCCGCCGGTGAGCCGGGTCTGCACCTCCGTTCCCTGTCTGAGTGCCTGTTCGGCGTTGCTCCACAGCTCTGGGCGGGTGAAGGGCTTGCCCTCATTGTCAGCCTTGCCCTGTGCCTTGCGGTCGTCAAGCACTTTGGCGAGTACGCCCAGGGCGTTCAGCGAGCGGGGAAATCCCGTGTAGGCATAGAGTTGCGAGAAGGCTTCCTTCAGTTCGTTCACGGTCACGCCGCCATCCAGCGCGTGGCGGATGGCGGGGTCAAGGCGCTGCATGTCGCCCTGTGCCTCCAGCGAGGCGCAGGCGCACAGCAGCAACTGGCGCTCTGAGAGCGTATTCTGGGCAGATGTTGTCATTGCCATGATGAGTGTCATTGCTAAAAGGAATAACTGCTTCATGCTTATCTCAGGTTCTTGGTGAAAAAGTCCGCCAGTTTATCCCACGGAATCATGTTCTTCGGCTCGCCCTTCCCGGCGGCTTCGGTGTAGCCCCCGTCATAGAGGTCGCAGTGCGAGGCGCCGGGGATAATCAGCAGCTCCTTGTTCGCAGGGTTGGGATTGGGCTTGATACCGGCCGCGGGCTGTCCTTCCACCATGTACTTGTAGGCATCTTCGCCCATGTAGCGCGAGTGGGCCTTCTCGCCGTGCATTACGAGAACGGCGGAGCGAATCTCGTTGGTGTAGTAGAGGAAACGGGCGTTGGCATAGGCTTGTGTGCCAATGGCGCGCCAGCCGTCTGTCGAGTTGCCGCTGCGGGCGTGGTAGCCACGCGCGGTCTTGTAGTAGTCGTGGTAGTCCTTTACAAACTGCGGCGCATCTTCGGGCAGCGGGTCGACCACGCCGCCGGCCATGGCCATTGGGCCGGCCAGCCGCTGCCGGCTGACAGCCTCGCGTGCTGCATGGCGGGTCTGCTCGTTGTCATCGGCATCGAAATAGCCCTTGCCGCTGACGCGGGTCATGTCATACATGGTCGAGACCACCGTTGCCTTGATACGCGTGTCGGCCGCGGCGGCGTTGAGGGCAATGCCGCCCCAGCCACAGATGCCGATAATGCCTATGCGCGCCGTGTCGACATTGGCCTGCCGTGACAGATAGTCGACAGCCGCCATGAAGTCTTCCGTATTAATGTCCGGCGAGGCCGTGCGGCGGGGCTCGCCGCTGCTCTCGCCCGTGTAAGAGGGGTCGAAGGCCAGTGCCACAAAGCCGCGCTCGGCCATCTTCATTGCATAGAGGCCGCTCGACTGCTCCTTGCTGGCGCCGAAAGGCCCGCTGACGGCAATGGCCGGCAGCTTGCCAGCCGCATCCTTCGGTTCGTAGAGGTCGGCCGCTAACGTCAGCCCGAACTGTGTCTCAAATGTCACCTTGCGGTGGCTTACTTTCTCGCTCAGCGGGAACACCTTGTCCCACTCCTGTGTCAATACTGGTGTATTCATATTTTTCTCGTTGTTTCTGTCTGTGCAGCCGGTCAGCACGAACACGGCTGCCATGACCATTAATGCTTTCTTCATTCTCTTATTTTACGGTTTTCTTGCCGTCTTTAATGAAAATCCCCTTTGCCGGCTCCTGTCTCAGCGCGGTGCCGTTCAGGGCATACGCCTTGCCCGCCTGCTTCGGGGCGGTGGTTTTGCCGATGGCTGTTGTGGCAGCTTCAAACGTAACGCTCACGCTGCCGCGGCCCACTGCTGCGGCCAGCCCGTCAGTCTGCTTGAGCCTGCCCAGCCGGGTGTAGCTGTAGCCGCCGGCCTTGCCATAGAACAAGACCACGCAGGTGCTGCCGTAGAGCATCAGGTCGCCCGGCTCGATGGTGTTGTAGTGGCGGGCGTTGGTGGGCAGTGACTCGCTGAGGTAGTGGTACTTCTCGTTGCCGTTCAGTTCGCTCATGTCGAGTGTCATGGGCAGGCGGTCAAGGAATGCCCGCCCCGTCTCGGTGTCTTCAATCTCGGCGGCAAAGGTCTTGCCGCCAACGGTAATGTTGATTTCTGTCATATTCTGCGGTGTTGTTTGTGCGTGGGCTTCCTCCTTGTTGCAGGAGATGGCAAGCAGTGCGGTGACCGCTGCCAGCAGGTGTGATACGAATGTCTTTTTCATTGTCTTTCTTATGCGCTTACTCTGTATTGTGAGGGCGTTTGCCCTGTGTGTGCCTTGAAGAGACGGGTAAAATGGCTCACGCTGCTGAAGCCGAGCTGCTCGCTGATAAGGGTGATGGGGGTATCGGTGGCGCGCAGCTCCTGCTTGGCCTGGGCGAGAATCTTCTGCGTAATGAAGTCCTTGGCGGTGCTGCCCAGTTCCTTGCGCACCAGGTCGCCGAAGTAGTTGGCCGAGAGACACAGCTCACTGGCGCACCATGCCACCGTGGGCTGCCCCTTCAGGGCCAGCTGGCCACCGGCCAGATAGTCATCCACGAGCTTCTCAAAGCGGCTGATGAGCGTGCTGTTCGCCTTATGCCGCGTAATGAACTGGCGGTCGTAGAAGCGCAGGCAGTAGTCAAGCACCAGCTGCACATAGACGGTCAGCAGCTGGCTGGAATGCTGGTCAATGGCATGTTCCAGCTCGTGGGCAATGTGTGCAAAAGTGTCTTCGATGGTGCGGCGCTCATCATCCGAGAGATGCAGGGCCTCCCGCTGGTCATAGCCGAAGAAGCCGTATGCGCGGATACGCTCTGCCAGCGGAGTGCCGAACAGCAGGTCGGGGTGGAACAGCAGCGCTTTCCAGCTGCTGTGTTCACCTTCTATGAACTCGGTGGTTACCACTTGCCCGGGAGCCATGGTGACAATGCTGCCCGCCTGGTAGTCGTAAGTCTCGCGGCCATAGCGCAGGCGGCAGCCCACCCCCTGCTTCAGAAAAACGGCATATAGCCCATACTTGACTGTCTGTGTCAGTTCGCCGGGCTCAGGCTGGTAGTCCTTCACATCCACCACGGTCACCAGCGGGTGCTTGGTCTCCTCGCCGAACATGCGGTTGTATTGCTCTATCGTCTCTATCCTTTGCATCGTGATTACTTCTGAATTGCGCTGCAAAGATACGACATTTCCGCCAAATAACCGTTATACCTTTTACTGATTCATTTTGCAATTTTACGGAAAGTCAG
>JAFLSH010000241.1 GCA_022511055.1 Prevotella sp.
TACCCCTTGAAAATCAGATGTTTACAAGCATTGGGTGTCGGGGGTGTTGAGGGTGTAGTCAGAAAAATTTTCAGCCTACTATATACGCGCGCGCGTAGGATAAAAATAGTTTCTGTAAAAACTCGGAGGCAAAGCAAATGCTTTGCCTCCGCCGTTCTTTAATATGGAGTGGTGAGTCTGTATTTGCTTTTACTTTGCGTGTTTACGGGTGTTTTCCCTGCGGTCCATCAATTCAAGATTGATACATCTCTGAATAAGCTCCAAGTCTTTCTTCAGCTCTGGAATCAAGGTAACCAGTTCGTCTTTTTTCTGTTTGAAGATTCCCGTACTGATAACCGATGCGCTGCGTTCCGGCTGTTTGATTTTCTTGGCCTTAACATAGTCCTTGATAATAGCAGTCAGTTTTGCCAGTCCTTGGAGTTGGTCAGCCTTGTCAATCAGTATGTTATGAATGGCAGGCGAATGGTCAATACTGATGTACTTGAGAGACTTGGCGTTCATTGGCACGGTTTCGCCCGCAGCGGTATGTGTCAATAGCGTGGCTGAGATGCCATCGCGCGTAGTTACAAGCACTTTGCCGCTGTTGGTATCAATGTCGAGTGTTTCAACATCCCGGAGCTTGAGTTTTTTCTTGTCTGTCAGCACATCAATACATTTGAGTGAATGGGTAAACCATCTGTTCATATACCGTTTATCCTCGTCATTAACGGCAAAGATTCGCTCTATCAAGCGGATAGGATAAAACACCTTGCCTTCGCTGCCAGTCAAGCGGTCTTGGGTAGCCAGACGAAAGCGGAATCTTAAAGACAGGGTGTCGTTGTCAAAGAACACGTGTCCGTCTTCAAACTGCGGAATTTCGATTGTCTCTTCGTCCTTGGAAACCTCTGATGGCTGTCTGATGTCGGCGTCAATTAAGAGGTTGATAAAATCCATGTACCTTACGAATGCACTATGGCAGTCATTGAATGCTCTTTTCGGCATAGCCGGATTGTTCCTTTTCTGCTCCCGCTTGATAGCACTCTGAACACGTTCCATCAGCTCCATAGCCTTGTCTGGAGCTTTTTCCATGCACTCTTTCAGCACATAGAAAAAGTCCACATCCATAATCTCAGGGAAGAGGTCTTTATCCAATCGCTTGATGTTAGAGAGATAAGAAGCGGCAGTACGCTCGCCAAGCCCCTCTTGCATCAGCCACTCCTTGAACAACTTACCCCCTAAAGGAGCTTCAACCCCGAACACTTCGCGCTCGAACTCTCTCTGAATTTCATCATATCCAACAATGATGTAATCTGCGAAACCTTTCATAGATTTTAAAAGTTTAAGTTAATATTATAGTAAACTATTTTGATGCGGCAGTACTCTATCAATGGTAAGCAGGTGTTTTTGCCTCCATCCCTTCAGTTGCTGACTTGATAAGCTCTTTTGCTTCATATCTTTTTGAGTTTGTTTATACCCATTTTCAACATTTTAACTATTTCCTTGAAGTATTTTTGAACTGATTTCCGCCTGGTGTTACAATGCTATGGACTGTAGATACGGCGTTTTTATCCCATACTCCCTAATAGTATTTAAAGTTACAAAATATCGGTGAAATGGCCAAAAATCAGTGTTAATTAAGAATAAAACCATTTTTGGCTCGTTATTCTTAATTAACATTTTTCTGCCTATCTGGTTAGTGCCTGTTACCATATGCTTTCAGTTTCAAGTTTTTAATTTCGTCTGCACTAACCTTTGTAGAAAAGAGAAGCACAGACCTCATTCCATATCTCCTTACAGGCTCACCACAAGCCCCCATATAGTACGGTGAAGTCTGTGCCATGGCACAGCTTCAATCTATATGGTTTTGCTCGCTTCTTAGTCCGAGATGGTGATTCGTAAGGAGAATTGAGCATCAAAATGTGTTGTGTCGCAAGAACACACCACAAAATTACTTATTTTTTAGCGAAAAAACAATTTTATGCCAGAAAAAAATCAAAAAGTACCGAAAATAGATAAAAATCGGTAGTCCATGAGTTTCTTATTCTGCATCAGACCTCATGCTTTAATTAAGCTGGGCTTCCTGTAGCTTTTTTAATACAGAGCATTTCGTTTCGTTTATGAATTCATCAATCTGATATGGAGTTGGGTAAGTTCCATATTTGTATTGAATGTTATTAAACGTATAGAATGTCTGATTAAAAAGTATATCTGCTTTTATATATATGGAAATATCCTCAATGTTATATTCTGCTTTTATCTTGTCCAAATGTATATGCATGACAATAGATTGAGCCTCTTCTAAAATCTCTTTCTCCTCTTGCGGCATGTTGATGCTTAATTCTTTTTTTGCATCAAGGCAAAAAAATCCATCGCCACTGATAAAGCCTTCTTCTTTTGACATGTAGTAGTAAATGTTCATCGCGTTAAAAAACACAGATGCCGAAGCCATTGTATTTATTAACCTATCAGTCAGTTGCCTATGGAATTTGTTAAATATGTCTATTTTGTCTTGCGGAGTTGCTATATAATTGTTTTGTGGAGTTTTTTTTGCGTTACGTTCAATGAGCTTTAGTTTTTTATCAAAGTCGTCATCTTCTTCGATACTTTCGCCCTTTGCCGCCTTGATGCTGACTGTCAGTGCCCTTTCCAGGCATTTAGTCATGTAGTCGACAAACGGGGCAATTTGTGGAAGTTCGGCACGGGCACCATCGGAGGGAACGGGGCCGACTGCCACGTCGCAGCGGTTGAGGGCTGTCAGGTAGTTGTCCTTGTCTGCGTTCCTGACAACTATCATGGGGTAGTCGTGTTTCCAAAGAATGTAGTTGACTATCAAGCGGGAAATTCGGCCGTTGCCATCCTCAAACGGGTGGATGCGTATGTAGCGGTAGTGAAACAATGCCGCCAACTCTATGGGCAGCAGTTTGCCCTCGGCCTCAGCCTCGTTGTACCACTGGAGCAGGTCGGCCATCAAAGCCGGCGTTTCTTCTGGCGAGGCATACTCGAAGCGCTCGCCGGTGGCAGTAATGACAGAGTTAGGGCGGGTCTTGTATTGCCCGGCATGAACGATATATGAAGTATTGGTGCCATCGGGCAGCTGACGATACACCGTGTAGTCCTCGCGAAGCAGTGTCTGGTGCAGTGTTCGGATAAAATATTCGGTAAGCGGCTGGTCTTTGTCCTGAGCCATGTCCTTGACCATCTTCAACCCGACATTAGAGGCTTTCATCTCCTCCAAATCCCTCATGTTGGCGTTGTCCACCACTTTGCCGAACAGGAGCAGCATCTCCGTCTGCCCATACGTCAGGGTGTTGCCCTCGATATGGTTGGAATTATAGTTGAACTCCAACATGAATTTCTGGTCAAGTCGTGTCTGGTCTGTCGCCTTCAGCGGCTGAAGCGATTGCCATTCCTTGAGCAAAGTTGCTATTCTGTCCATAACCCGCAATGATTTATGTTGCAAAGATATGGGTTTTATTTTGAACTCCCAAATTTTTTGGTTGTATTTTTTTGCAGTAGGCAGGATTGGTAAGACCAGAGGCTGCCCTGGGCAACAATGGCTGACAGCCCTACGCCCACACCTACACCCAGTGCGCAGATGGGTTGGTAGCTATGGCTTTCCGACTTTTGATTTCGTCTCATGCCGATGGGTGTCGGGGGTGCAGTCAGACAAATTTTTCAGCCTATCTTATAATACGCGCGCGTAGAGACCCTTGGAAATCGTGAGGGAACGGAACGCTTTCTCATCTGCGAATAATCTCCATCGCCTTGTCAAGTGCCTGG
>JAFLSH010000242.1 GCA_022511055.1 Prevotella sp.
TTACATTCGCAGCCATCGTGGTTGTCGGTGACGGCAACGGCATCATTGGCTGGGGCTTGGGCAAAGCCGGTGAAGTTACCGCTGCCATCGCCAAAGGTGTGGAGGCTGCCAAGAAGAATCTGGTGAAGGTACCTGTGCTGAAAGGCACAATCCCTCACGAGATGGAAGCTCATTTTGGTGGCGCACAGGTGTTCCTGAAGCCTGCCGCAGCAGGTACTGGTCTGGTGGCTGGTGGTGCTATGCGCGCAGTTCTGGAAAGTGCAGGTGTCAAAGACGTGTTGGCGAAGTCAAAGGGCTCGTCAAACCCTCACAATCTTGTGAAGGCTACTATCGTAGCTCTGAGCCAGATGCGTGATGCCTACACCATCGCCGGCACTCGCGGCATCAGTATGGAAAAAGTGTTTAGAGGATAAAGAAGGAGACTAAGAATTATGGCAACAATTAAAATTAAGCAGATTAAGAGTAAGATTGGCTACCCGGTCGATCAGAAGCGCACACTCGAGGCACTCGGCCTGCGCAAGATTTCTCAGGTTGTTGAAGTTGTAGACAATCCTTCTACCCGTGGTATGATTCGCAAGGTTCATCATCTGGTGACCGTAGTTGAGTAAAATTAAATTAAAACAAAGAATCGATTATGAAACTGAATAATTTGAAACCTGCAGCGGGCTCTACCCACTCACGCCGTCGCATTGGCCGCGGTACTGGTTCTGGTCTCGGTGGCACATCTACACGTGGTCACAAGGGTGCGAAAGCTCGCTCTGGTTATAAGAGGAAGATTGGTTTTGAAGGTGGTCAGATGCCTTTGCAGCGTCGTGTTCCGAAGAGTGGTTTCAAGAACATTAACCACAAGGAGTATTTCGCAGTCAATCTGTCTACTCTACAGAAGCTGGCTGAAGAGAAAAATCTTACCAAGATTGGCATTGCCGAGCTGGTTGCCGCAGGACTTACTAACGGTAAGGAGCTTGTGAAGATTCTCGGCAAGGGCGAGTTGAAGGCAAAGGTTGACGTGGAAGCCAACGCATTTTCTAAGACTGCCGAGGAGGCTATCAAGGCAGTAGGTGGTAACGCAACAAAAATCTGAACTGTAAGATGAAGAAGTTAATAGAGACACTGAAGAACATTTGGAAGATTGAGGACTTGCGCCAGCGCATTCTCATAACAATCCTGTTTGTAGCCATCTATCGTTTTGGCTCATTCGTGGTGCTTCCCGGCATCAACCCCGCGATGTTGGAGAAACTGCAGTCGCAGACAGCAGGTGGCCTGATGTCGCTGCTGGATATGTTCTCCGGTGGAGCATTTTCCAATGCGTCAATCTTCGCACTTGGAATCATGCCTTACATCTCTGCTTCTATCGTGATGCAGCTCCTTGCCGTGGCTGTGCCTTATTTCCAGAAGATGCAGCGCGAGGGCGAGAGCGGCCGTAAGAAAATCAGCATGTACACTCGGTGGCTGACAGTAGGTATCCTGCTGTTTCAGGCACCGAGCTACCTCATTAACCTGAAGATGCAGTCGGGTGCTGCATTGGCCTCTGGCATCAGCTGGCCAGTGTTCATGGTGCCTGCCACCATCATTCTTGCTGCTGGTAGCATGTTCATTCTTTGGCTGGGTGAGCGCATCACGGATAAAGGTATTGGTAACGGTATCTCAATGATTATCATGATTGGTATCATCGCCCGTCTTCCCCAGGCTTTCATCCAGGAAGTCGGCTCGCGCTTCAGCGCTATCACGGGCGGCGGTTTGGTCATGTTCATTGTTGAGATTATCATCCTTTATGCAGTTGTTTGCGCAGCTATCGTTTTGGTGCAGGCTGTCCGCAAGATTCCTGTACAGTATGCAAAGCGCGTTGTCGGCAACAAGACCTACGGCGGTGCCCGCCAGTACATTCCCCTGAAGCTGTTCGCAGCCAATGTGATGCCTATCATCTTTGCTCAGGCTCTGATGTTCATCCCTCTGGCCATCGTTCAGTACTCTTCAGAGAATGCAAGCTGGTTTGTGCGTTCTATGCTTGATCATCACAGCTGGACATACAACATCCTCTTTGCTCTGTTGATTATCGCATTCACGTACTTCTATACTGCCATTACGCTGAATCCGACACAGATGGCTGAAGACATGAAGCGCAATAACGGTTTTATCCCCGGTGTTAAGCCCGGTAAGGATACTGCCGATTATATTGACACGGTGATGTCGCGCATCACCCTGCCAGGCTCGCTCTTCATCGCCTTTATCGCCATCATGCCTGCTCTGGCAGGTCTGTTGAACGTGCAAGACGCTTTCTCTCAGTTCTTCGGTGGTACATCACTGCTGATTCTCGTGGGTGTGGTGCTTGACACTCTTGCCCAGATAGAGAGTCATCTGTTGATGCGGCACTATGATGGCCTGCTGAGTTCTGGTCGTATTCACGGCCGCGGTATGGCAGCGTACTAAATCTTCTATGAAGATATTTCTGAAGACTGAAGATGAGATTGAGCTGATGCGCCAAGCCAACCAGCTGGTTGGAAAGACACTTGGCGAGTTGGCAAGACATATAAAACCTGGCGTAACGACCCTCCAGTTGGACAAGATTGCCGATGAGTTCATCCGTGACCACGGTGCTATTCCGACTTTCAAGGGTTTCCCCAATCCATACGGAGGGCCGTTCCCTGCCAGCATTTGTACTTCGGTGAACGATGTTGTTGTCCATGGGGTGCCTAACCAAGAGACGGTGCTGAAGGAGGGTGACATCATTTCAGTTGACTGCGGTACACTGCTGAACGGTTTCAACGGCGACTCGGCCTACACGTTCTGCGTGGGAGAAGTCAGCGCCGAAATCAGGCAGCTGCTGAAGACGACAAAGGAGTCGCTCTATCTCGGCATAAAGGCTGCACAGGCAGGTCGGCACTTGGGTGACATAAGCGCGGCGGTGCAGGAACATTGCGAGAAGCAGAAATATGGCATTGTCCGCGAGCTGACAGGCCATGGTATTGGCAGGGAAATGCATGAAGACCCACCTGTGCCGAACTACGGCCGCCGTGGTAACGGCGTGACATTGAAGGCCAACATGTGCATTGCTATTGAGCCAATGGTCACTATGGGTGACCGAAGTGTCTATCTGGATCAAGACCGCTGGTCTATACGGACACGGAATCGGAAACCGGCAGCCCATTTCGAGCATACCATTGCTGTACGCAGGGGTCAGGCAGAGATATTATCATCATTCGACGAAGTAGAACAAATAGAAGGTAAACTGTATTAAAGTTAAGTATGGCAAAGCAATCCGCTATTGAACAAGACGGAACCATCCTCGAGGCGTTGTCAAATGCCATGTTCCGGGTAGAGCTGGAGAACGGTGTCCAGATTATTGCTCACATCTCTGGCAAGATGCGAATGCACTACATCCGCATCCTTCCGGGCGACAAGGTCAAGGTTGAAATGAGTCCTTATGACCTGACAAAAGGTAGAATTGTGTTTAGATATAAATAAAAACAATAATAAGCATTATGAAGACAAGAGCATCTTTGAAAAAGCGTACTCCTGACTGCAAGATTGTGCGTCGTAAGGGTCGCCTGTTCGTTATCAACAAGAAAAACCCCAAGTACAAAATGCGTCAGGGTTAAAGTTAAATAAGCATAAAGAGGCTTGGATTTGAGAAAATCTTTGTACCTTTGCATGCTTTTTAGCGAAATTTCGAAATTTATTTTTTTACTTATTTTATTAACAAATGGCAATAAGAATTGTTGGAGTAGATTTGCCCCAGAACAAGCGTGGCGAAATC
>JAFLSH010000243.1 GCA_022511055.1 Prevotella sp.
CGTGGCTGAACAGGTCAAGCACCTCCTCGCGTATCTGCTCCGCATCGTGCCAGTCTTCCAGCACGTTGCGCGGCGAGAGGTTGTCCCATATCTCGTAGAGGTCCTTCACCAGCTTGTGCGAGTTCTCGTCAGGCTCGAACTCCTCGGGCATCTCCGGCAGTGAAGCCGTCTCCAGCACGTCAATGACCAGCACTGAGTGGTGGGCCGCCAGCGAGCGCCCGCTCTCGGTGATGATATTCGGGTGGGGAAGGTCATTGCGGTTGGCAGCCTCAACGAAGGTATAGATGCAGTCGTTGACATACTCCTGAATGGAGTAGTTGACCGAACTCTCGCTCGAGGGCGAGCGCGTGCCGTCATAGTCTACGCCCAGTCCGCCGCCGCAGTCTACAAACTCAACGTTGTAGCCCAGCCGGTGCAGCTGGATATAGAACTGGGAAGCCTCGCGCAAGGCCGTCTGTATGCGGCGTATTTTCGTAATCTGGCTGCCAATGTGGAAATGAATGAGCTTCAGGCAGTCGTGCAGGTCTTTCTTTTCCAGCACATCGAGGGCTTCGAGCAGCTCGGCGCTGGTCAGCCCGAACTTCGAGGCATCGCCGCCGCTCTCTTCCCACTTGCCAGAGCCAGAGGAGGCCAACTTGATGCGGATGCCAATGTTCGGCCTCACGTTCAGCTTCTTGGCAATCTTGGCAATCAGGTCAAGCTCGTTCAGTTTCTCAACAACAATGAAGATGCGCTTGCCCATCTTCTGCGCCAGCAGGGCCAGCTCGATGTATGCCTGGTCTTTGTAGCCGTTGCAGACGATAACCGAGTCGCTCTGGCACTGCACGGCAAGCACGGCATGCAGCTCCGGCTTCGAGCCTGCCTCGAGGCCGAGGTTGAACTTCCGGCCGTGCGAGATAATCTCTTCGACAACGGGCTGTATCTGGTTGACCTTGATGGGGTAGATGACATAGTTCTCGCCCTTGAAGTCATACTCCTTGGCAGCTTTCTTGAAGCAGCTCCACGTCTTCTCAATCCGATTGTCAAGAATATCGGGAAACCGCAGCAGCACCGGGGCCGTCACATCGCGCAGCGACAGCTCGTTCATCACTTCGCGCAGGTCTATCTGCGTCGAGTTCTTACACGGCGTGACATAGACGTTTCCTGCGTCGTTAATGCCGAAATAACTGGTGCCCCAACCGTTGATGTTGTAAAGCTCCTTCGAATCTTCAATGGTCCACTTCTTCATGTTGTCTTGATAGGGTTTTGGTTTGCAGGTGGAGTAGGTCTTGCTGGTATGGCAGATGAGGTTAAAGGCCGCTGGCGAGTCAGACACTGAGCAGGCTGCGCACCTTCAAGACCGTAACCTGTATCTTGTCGGGGCTCTCCATCAGACTGACATCCACCACGTGGCGGGCCTTGCCGTAGAACGGCTCGCGCCACTCTAACTGTTCCTTGATAAAGGCTATCAGCTCGTCAGGCGACTTCCCCTTCAGCAGCGGGCGGTCGCCCTTGCCCATGAGCAGATGGCGGTAAAGCACTTCAGGCTCGGCCTTCAGCCAGACTACCTGCCCCTGCTGATTCAGGTATTCCATGTTGTCAAAGAAACAGGGTGTGCCGCCGCCGCAGCTGATGATTACATCCTCAAACTCTGCCACCTCGTGCAGCATGTTATACTCAATCTTCCGAAAGCCATCCTCGCCGCACTCGGCGAAAATCTGGCTCACCTTCTTGCGCATACGGCTCTCGATATACCAGTCGAGGTCATAGAAAGGCAGCCCCAGCTCCTTGGCCAGAGCCTTTCCAACGGTGGTCTTTCCAGAGCCCATGTAGCCTATGATAATGATGCGGGTCATCTATTTCTTCTTGACAGGGGCCGCCTCAATCACCTTCATGCACTCTTCGTAGCTCAGTTCGTTGGCCCGCTCGTGCAGGTTCTTGGGCAACCGATAGTTCACGCCGTCATATACGAGATAGGGGCCGTAACGGCCGTTCAGCACTTCCAGCTTATCGTCTTCCACAAAGACACGCAGCAGCTTCTCGGCATCTTGCTTCCGCTTCTCTTCAATCAGGCGGATAGCATCGGCCAGCTCCAGCGTCAGCGGGTCGGCCTCCTTGGGCAGCGAAGCGTACTTCTTGTCGTGCAGCACGTAAGGGCCGAAGCGGCCTGCGCCCACCGTCACCTCCTTGCCCTCAAACTCGCCTAACGTGCGCGGCAGCTTGAACAGCTCCAACGCCTCTTCCAGCGTGATGTTGCTCATGCTCTTGTGCTTGGGCAGCTGCGCAAACAGCGGCTTCACCTTGTCATCGGCAGAGCCTACCTGCACCACCGGGCCGAAGCGCCCAATCTTGACATACACGGGGCGGCCCGTCTTCGGGTCTGTGCCCAGCTGCCGCTCGCCGGCCTTATGCTCGTTGCGGCTGTTCATTGCCTTGTCAACGGTGGGTTCAAAGTCCTTGTCAAAGACTTTCAGCATCTTGGTCCATGTCTCGTTGCCCTCGGCTATCTGGTCAAAGTCCTGCTCGACCTTGGCGGTGAAGTTGTAGTCCATGATACCGGGGAAATTCTCCATCAGGAAATCGTTCACCACAATGCCTATGTCGGTCGGCAGCAGCTTTCCCTTGTCAGAGCCCACCATTTCCTTGCGGGTCTTCTGGGTGATAACCTTGCCTTTCAGGGAGTCTATCGTGTAGAGCCGTTCCTCGCCCTTCTTGTCGCCTTTCTGCACGTACTCACGCTGCTGAATGGTCGAGATAATCTGCGCATAGGTGGCAGGGCGGCCGATGCCCAGCTCTTCCAGCTTCTTCACGAGTGATGTTTCCTTGTATCGCTGCGGGCTCTGGCTGAAGCGTTCCGTAGCCAGAATCTCGCGGCGGGCCAAGGTCTCGCCTTCCTTCATTGGCGGCAGCATGTGGGTGTCTTCGCTTTCCTGGTCTTCATCATCTGTCGACTCGCGGTAGACTTTCAGGAAACCATCGAATTTCACCACCTCGCCCTGGGCCACGAATTCTTCCTGTTTCCCGCTGACGGAAATGGTAACCGTGGTCTTCAGCAGCTCGGCATCAGCCATCTGCGAAGCCGCAGTACGTTTCCAAATCAGTTCATAGAGCCGCTTTTCCTGTGCCGTAGCGTCAATGCTGCTCTCCTCCATGTTGGTCGGGCGGATAGCCTCGTGCGCCTCCTGGGCACCTTTCGAGCTGGTATGGTAGTGGCGCTCCTTGCTGTAGTTCTCTCCGTAGAGCTGGCCTATCACCTCTTTCGAGGCATCCAGACAAAGCCTCGACAGGTTGACCGAGTCGGTACGCATGTACGTTATCAGACCGCTCTCGTAGAGCCGCTGTGCCACTATCATGGTCTGGCTGACCGTAAAGTTCAGCTTACGGCCCGCCTCTTGCTGCAAGGTCGATGTAGTGAAGGGCGGCGCGGGTGTGCGCTTCAGGGGCTTGGTCTGTACTGACTCCACCGTGAACGTAGCATCCTTGCATGCCTCCAAGAACGCCGTTGCCTCTTCGTGGGTCTTGAAGCGTGTGTTCAGCAGCGCCTTGACTTCCGACTGCGAGCCGTCTTCATGGGTGAGCCCGAACACGCCGCTCACGTTGTAGTAAGCCTCGCTCTTGAAAGCCTGTATCTCGCGCTCGCGCTCAACTATCAGCCGCACGGCCACACTCTGCACGCGCCCGGCCGAGAGCGAGGGTTTCACCTTGCGCCACAGCACGGGCGACAGCTTGAAGCCCACCAGGCGGTCCAGCA
>JAFLSH010000244.1 GCA_022511055.1 Prevotella sp.
TCAGCGGCGAAGCGCTCCGAAAGGAAATAAAGTCCGTGCTTGACAAATAACCGTTGTAGTTTTTGCACCCTTTACACCTTGCATTGGCAAGGTATATCGAGCTAACGTTTTTTATTATATTATTATTTACTTTTTTATTATATTATTATTTACAATGTCTTTTTAGCAAAAAGAAAGAACGTAAGTTCGACCTAAGGCTTAGGCCACTATGCTATTTTATCAATGCTTTTAATTGCTACTTTCCACTAAAAGTTTGACACTCATACAAAGTGCGAGGCACCCAATCGTTAATAAATCATAAATAGCACGTTTTTTAGGCATTTACGCGGCTCTATTTTTCAAAAAAGCAGTACCTTTGCAGTCCGATTATTAGGGGAGAGTCTTAGATTCCCCACAGAAATGTTGTGTGAATAGCAGCGTCTTTGGCCGGGCGCGGTGGTTCGTGAATCAGCGTTTCAGCATACGTTAGACTTACAGCCGGGAGTTCTTGCCTGTGCAATCGGCCGCAGAGCCGAGCAGGATCTCGGATGTGGGTTTATGTGTGTAAGTAAAGTAATAACAAAAAAAAGAAAGTAAAACTGTTTTTTAGTAATTAACGATTAGAAATGAACACTTTAAGTTACAAGACTATTTCCGCCAACAAGGAAACAGCTAAGAAGGAGTGGGTGGTTATCGATGCCACAGATCAGGTTGTTGGTCGCCTCTGCTCGAAGGTTGCAAAACTGATTCGCGGAAAGTACAAGCCAAACTTCACCCCGCACGTTGACTGCGGCGACAACGTTATCCTTATCAATGCGAATAAGGTTGTATTTACTGGTAAGAAGGAGACTGACAAGGTCTACACCCGCTACACGGGCTATCCCGGTGGTCAGCGTTTCCAGACTCCCGCCGAGCTGCGCAAGCGTAAGAACGGTACCGAGAAGTTCCTGCGCCATGCCGTGAAGGGCATGCTGCCCAAAGGCCCGCTTGGCCGTAGCCTGCTGAACAACCTCTACATCTATGAGGGAACAGAGCATCCGCACGAAGCTCAGAAGCCAAAGACAATAGATATTAACCAGTATAAATAAAGAATAAGCTAAGATGGAAGTAATAAATGCAATTGGTCGCCGCAAGAGTTCTGTAGCTCGCGTTTACCTTTCTGAAGGTACAGGTAAGATTACGATCAACAAGAAGGATTTGGAAGTTTATTTCCCCTCTGCCATTCTGCAGTACGTGGTTAAGCAGCCGCTGAACCTGCTCGAAGTGGCTGAGAAGTATGACATCAAGGTGAACCTCGACGGTGGCGGTTTCACTGGCCAGAGCCAGGCACTGCGCATGGCTATTGCCCGTGCCCTCGTCAAGGTGAACGAAGAGGACAAGAAGAAGCTGAAGGATGCCGGTTTCCTGACACGTGACAGCCGTGAGGTTGAGCGTAAGAAGCCAGGTCAGCCGAAAGCTCGCCGCCGCTTCCAGTTCAGTAAGCGTTAATGTTGGGTGGGGCATTCTTGTTGCCCGCTACCTCTTATGCAGACTGAACCGTTTAGTATCTAAACCAGGGAGACTTGGGCAGACGACCAATCAACCGTTGGCAATGGCCAATTACTCTCTGGCTGATTCTAAGAAAAGAATTAAAAAAGAAAGTAAACAACAATTTAAAGTATCAAGTAAACAATGTCAAGAACAAATTTTGAACAGTTGCTGCAGGCTGGCTGCCACTTTGGCCACCTGAAGCGTAAGTGGAACCCCGCCATGGCTCCCTACATCTACACCGAGCGTAATGGTATCCACATCATCGACCTGTATAAGACTTCTGCCAAGCTCGATGAGGCAGCAGAAGCACTCAAGCAGATTGCCAAGAGCGGCAAGAAGATTCTGTTCGTTGGAACTAAAAAACAGACTAAGGAAGTGATTGCCGAGAAGGCAACCAGCATCAATATGCCTTACGTGACTGAGCGTTGGCCGGGCGGTATGCTCACCAACTTCCCCACCATCCGCAAGGCTGTGAAGAAGATGGCCAACATCGACCGCCTGATGAACGACGGCACATACGGCAACCTGTCAAAGCGCGAGCTGTTGCAGATTACGCGCCAGCGCGCCAAGCTCGAAAAGAACCTCGGCTCTATCGCCGACCTGGTTCGCCTGCCGAGCGCCCTGTTCGTGGTTGACGTGCTGAAGGAGAACATTGCCGTGAAGGAAGCCAACCGTTTGGGTATTCCCGTGTTCGGTATCGTTGATACCAACTCAGACCCCAAGAACATTGACTTTGTGATTCCCGCCAACGACGATGCCAAGGACTCTGTCGAGCTGATTCTCAACGTTTGCTGTGCCGCCATCAACGAAGGCATAGAAGAGCGCAAGGTAGAGAAGGCTGACGACAAGGCAGCCGAAGCTCAGGCCGAGGCCGAGGAAGCAGAAGAGAAGCCCGCACGCCGCCCAGCCCGCAAGGCTCGCAAGGATGCTGCTGAGGCTCCCGCCGCTCCTGTTGCTGAAGCTCCCGCCGCTGAGGAGGAAGCTCCCGCCGCTGAGTAAACGGCCCTTCACCCCCGCACTCAGGGGGATGGCAGCCTGACCAGGCGCAGGCTGCCACAAACAGTAATACTAATTTGGTCTGGTGACGCTTGGCCAGACTTTCACTCCCGCAGTTCTGCCTTGCACGCAAGGTCAGAGGCTAAGGGAACAAAAAGACAAAGAAAAGACTATGGCATACAAAGTAAGTATGGACGATATCAAGAAGCTCCGCACAATGACCGGCGCTGGTCTGGCTGACGTAAAGAAGGCTCTGACCGAGGCCGAGGGAGACTTCGACAAGGCAAAGGAACTGTTGCGCGAGCGCGGACTGGCTATTGCTGCCAAGCGCTCTGACCGCGAGACCTCTAACGGCTGTGTGCTGGTGAAGAAGGTTGACGGCTTCGCAGCCATGGTGGCCGTGAAGTGCGAGACTGACTTCGTGGCAAACGGTGCAGACTTCATCGCTATGGTGCAGAGCATTCTCGATGCAGCCGTAGCCGCCAAGTGCAAGACACTCGACGAAGTGAAGGCCCTGGACATTGACGGCCAGAAGGCAGAAGAGGTTGTAACCCAGCGCTCAGGTATCACCGGCGAGAAGATGGAGCTGGATGGCTACAACGTTCTCGAAGGCAACAACATTGAGATTTACGACCACATGGGCAAGCACACACTCTGCACCATGGTACAGCTGAATCAGGACAACGCCGATGCCGGCCACAAGGTAGCCATGCAGGTGGCAGCCATGAAGCCCGTAGCACTCAACGCAGAGAGCGTTGACCAGAAGATTCTCGACGAGGAGTACAAGACCGCCGTTGAGAAGACTAAGCTCGAGCAGGTTGAGAAGTTCGTTGAGATGAAGCTGAAGAAGGCTGGCATTAACCCCAACCTTGTTGACTCTGAAGACCACATTGAGAGCAACATGGCCAAGGGCTGGCTCACACAGGAGCAGGCCGACGAGGCTCGCAAGGTTATTGCCGATGCAAAGGTTGAGGGTGAGGCTCAGCTGAAGCCCGCCATGATTGAGAACATTGCCAAGGGCCGTGTTCAGAAGTTCCTGAAGGAGAACTGCCTGATTGACCAGGAGTTCCAGTTCGGCGATGGCGACAAGGCTACTGTTGCACAGTGGCTCACCCAGCAGGACAAGGAGCTGAAGATTTGCGACTTCAAGCGCTTCACACTCGTTGCTGAGTAATTT
>JAFLSH010000245.1 GCA_022511055.1 Prevotella sp.
ATACTTCTCGCCCGGCTTCAGCGTTGGTTGCACCCAATCAGGATTGTTGGGACTGTCGGGATACTTCTGGCTCTCCAGGCAGACGGACACGTGCTTGGGGTACGGGCCGTTCTTGTGCGGGATGCTCAGCTCCCTGCCTACGCCCTGGAAGTTACCGCTATAGACCTGTACGCCAGGCTCGTTGGTGTACATCTCCATGAAGATGCCACTCTTGGGGCTGTAGAGGCTGGCGCAGACCTGCGTGTCATCGCCTTTGCCATCTTTATAGGTGTTCAGGCAGAAGTTGTGGTCGTAGCCTGTGGCATTCCTCACCTGGTCGAAGTCAGAGTTGATGCTGTCGCCGATGGCGTGTGGGGTGCGGAAGTCCATTGCCGTGCCCTCGACAGGCTTGATTTCGCCTGTTGGGATGTAGAGCCTGTTGCTGGGCGTGAAGTTGTCGGCGTTGACATAAAGCACCATGTCATAGCCTGGCTGCGTGAAGTCGCCGCTCAAGTTGTAGTAGTTGTGGTTTGTCTGGTTGATGATAGTCTCCTTGTCGGTCTCAGCCTCCCAGGTGATATCGAGCGTGTTGTCGTCTGTAATCTGGTAGGTCGTGACTGCCGTCACCGTTCCGGGGAATCCGTTCTCGCCATCCTCGGCAACGATAGTCAGCTTCAGGGTCTTGCCGTCAGTCTGCTCTGCACTGTAGACCTTGTTCATCCATCCAGTGGTGCCACCGCCGTGTAGGCAGTTCGGGCCGTCGTTGACTTTCAGTTGGTACTCGGTGCCGCTTAACGTGAACTTTGCATTCTTGATGCGGTTGGCATAGCGGCCTACGCTTGAGCCGTAGTCGGTTGGCGAGTTCAGCGTGTCAGCATACTGTGCAATGTTGTCGAAGCCCAGCACGACATCGGTGGGCTTGCCGTCTTTGTCGGGCACGACTAGGCTGACCACGCGGCCGCCGTAATTGGTGATGCACACTTCCATGCCGTTGTCGTTCTTCAGTGTGAAGAGCTTCACGGAGTCGCCGTTGATGACGGTGTCAAACTTGGCCGGGTTGAGACCCGAGGCTGTCAGCTGGGGGGCTTGTTGCCCGTCAGCGCATGCGGTCAGCATAGCGGTAGCAACGCCGACACCCAGAAAAAATCCTTTCAGTTTTTCCATGTTTTTGTTGTTTTTAGTTATAATAATATATAGTCTTCTAATTTGGGTGTAAATTTACAACATTTTTTTGAAATGGCCAATAGAAAACAGAAAAAAATAGCGGCAAAGTGTGTTTTTTACACTTTACCGCCATCATATTAACGATTTTTTATCTTTTTTACTCGCCTTTCTCCATCTGAGCCTTCAGGTTGGCCAGAACGTCGAGGTCGCCCAGTGTCGTGCTGGCAGCCACGTTCTCAATCTTCGGAGTCTCTTCCTTCTTGGCGCGCGGAGCCTTCTTGGCAGCGGCCTTCTTCTCCTCACGTGCCGGATCCTCGAAAGTGCGGCTGTGAGAGAGGATGATACGTTTAGAGTCCTTATTGAACTCAATGACCTTGAACTCCAACTCCTCGCCCTGCTGAGCCTGCGAGCCGTCTTCCTTGACCAGATGCTTCGGTGTGGCAAAGCCCTCAACGTTCTCTGCCAGCTGTACGACAGCGCCCTTCTCTAACAGTTCCGTCACCTTGCCCGTGTGGACAGAGCCGACAGTGTACTTCTGCTCGAAGACATCCCAAGGATTCTCCTCCAGCTGCTTGTGACCAAGCGAGAGGCGGCGGTTTTCCTTGTCGATGTCAAGCACGATGACCTCGATGGGTGCGCCCACCTGTGTGAACTCTGAGGGGTGCTTCACCTTCTTGGTCCAGCTGAGGTCACTGATGTGAATCAGGCCGTCAACACCCTCTTCCAGCTCAACGAAGACGCCGAAGTTTGTGAAGTTGCGTACCTTAGCGTTGTGCTTGGAGCCGACAGGATACTTGACTTCAATGTTCTCCCATGGGTCTTCCTTCAGCTGCTTGATGCCGAGTGACATCTTGCGCTCGTCGCGGTCGAGTGTCAGGATGACAGCTTCCACCTCGTCGCCAACCTTCAGGAAGTCCTGTGCAGAGCGCAGGTGCTGGCTCCACGACATCTCACTGACGTGAATCAGACCCTCAACGCCGGGCTGGATTTCAACGAATGCGCCGTAGTCGGCAATGACGACAACCTTACCCTTCACGTGGTCGCCCACCTTCAGCTCTGCATCCAGGGCATCCCATGGGTGCGGTGTGAGTTGCTTCAGGCCGAGTGCGATGCGCTTCTTTTCATCGTCGAAGTCGAGGATGACGACATTTATCTTCTGGTCAAGCTCGACCACCTTCTTCGGATCGTCAACGCGGCCCCAGCTGAGGTCAGTGATGTGGATGAGTCCGTCAACACCGCCCAGGTCGACGAATACGCCGTAGGAGGTGATGTTCTTGACGGTACCTTCCAGAATCTGGCCCTTCTCCAGCTTGCCGATGATTTCCTTCTTCTGTGCCTCAAGCTCGGCCTCGATGAGAGCCTTGTGAGAGACAACGACATTGCGGAATTCCTGGTTAATCTTAACCACCTTGAATTCCATGGTCTTGCCTACGAACTGGTCGTAGTCGCGTATGGGGTGAACGTCGATTTGCGAGCCGGGCAGGAAAGCCTCGATACCAAACACGTCGACAATCATACCGCCCTTTGTGCGGCTCTTGATGTAACCCTGAATGATTGCCTCGTTCTCCAGAGCCTCGTTGATGCGGTCCCAAGACTTCGACAGGCGTGCCTTCTTGTGAGAGAGCAGCAGCTGACCTTTCTTGTCCTCGGCGCTTTCCACATACACCTCTACGGTGTCACCCACCTTCAGGTCAGGGTTGTAACGGAATTCAGAGGCGGGAATGATGCCATCGCTCTTGTAGCCGATGTTGACCACCACTTCCTTCTTGTCGACAGAAATGACCGTGCCATCAACAACCTGATGGTCAGCCACTTTGTTCAGGGTTTCGTCATACGCCTTGTCAAGTTCTTCCTTGCTGACGTTTACGCTTGTGCCGTTCTCAAATGATTCCCAGTCGAAATCTTGTAACGGCTGTACGTTCTTTGTTAAATCTGACATAATTACTTAAAAAATTTTGTTTGATTAATAAAGTGAGACTTTATGTTAACTGTGCCTGCACCCTGTCGGCGCAAAGCGGGTGCAAAGTTACTGCTAAATATTGGTATTGAGCCGCTTGCGCACAAGTTTATTTCGCAATTTACGAAATATTAACATTTGCCATACCTTTGCAGCTTCAAAAGGACTTGCCTGAAAAGAACGTTGCTTTAGTCAGAAAAAGCTATGAATTTCGCTCAATACTCATGGAGTAATTTTTCTAAAGTGGCGCTTTAGCGGTGAAACTCACAGTGCCAAAAAGTGACAAAAAATGTCACTGTCACTCCGTCACTTTTTGAGCCTGCATTCGCATCCGTTACATCCGGCACACGGGTCATCTTTCCGGCGCAGTACCAGCCGCAGTCTATAGACGGCGTATGCTATTGCGGCTAAGACAATGACAATGACGAGGGCGGTCTGCATATCAGATTTTCGACAATTTACGCAACATCAGCTTGTTGATGGCTTGCACCTTCCGCCGGCCTTTGGTGATGTCTTCTCGTACATTATTTATATTGTTGAACAG
>JAFLSH010000246.1 GCA_022511055.1 Prevotella sp.
TAGAGCGTCAGATTCCGGTTCTGAAGGTCTTGGGTTTGAATCCCAACGGGATCACGAAAGGCGGAATCTCTTTGTAGAGATTCTGCCTTCTTACATAAAGGAACTAACAATAACCAGATATAAAAGACATGAATATTACTGAACGCTTTTTAAACTATACCAAGTTCGACACACAGTCGGCCGAAGAGAGCGAGACCGTGCCCAGCACCCCGAAACAGCTGCTCTTTGCCGAGTATCTGAAGAAAGAGCTGGAGGCCGAAGGGCTCAGCAACGTGGAGTTAGACGACAAGGGATACATCTATGCCACCCTGCCGGGCAACACCAAGCAGGCAGTGCCCACGATTGGCTTCATCTCGCACTATGACACCAGCCCCGACTGCTCGGGCGCAGACATCAAGGCGCGCATCGTCAGCCAGTATGATGGCGGTGACATTGTGCTGTCAGAGGGCATCGTGTCGAGCCCGAAGAAGTTTCCCGAGCTGCTGCAGCACGTGGGCGAAGACCTGATTGTCACTGATGGGCACACGCTGCTGGGGGCTGACGACAAGGCCGGCATCGCGGAAATCGTGCAGGCCATGGTCTGGCTGCGCGACCACAAGGACATCAAGCACGGCGACATCCGCATAGCCTTCAACCCTGATGAGGAGATAGGCATGGGCGCCCACCACTTCGATGTAGAGAAGTTCGGCTGCGAATGGGCATACACCATGGATGGCGGAGACGTGGGCGAACTGGAGTTCGAGAACTTCAACGCCGCATCGGCCAAGATTACCATCAAGGGCGTGAGCGTACACCCGGGCTATGCCAAGGGCAAGATGGTGAACGCCGACCGCCTGGCCGTGGAGTTTGCACAGATGTTGCCGGGCGAGGAGACCCCGGAGGAGACTGAGGGCTACCAGGGCTTCTACCACCTCGTGGGCCTGCAGGGCAATGTCGAGCAGGCACGGCTGTCGTACATCATCCGCGACCATGACCGCGAGAAGTTCGAAGACCGCAAGCGCTTTGTCAGGCGGTGTGCCGAGCAGATGAACGAGAAGTACGGCGAGGGCACGGTGACAGCCGAGGTGAAAGACCAGTACTACAACATGAAAGAGAAGATTGACCCGCAGATACACGTCATCGACCTGGTGCTGAAGGCCATGCAGGAGTGCAGCGTGGCGCCGAAGGTGAAGCCCATACGCGGCGGCACGGATGGGGCGCAGCTGTCGTTCAAGGGGCTGCCCTGCCCCAACATCTTTGCAGGCGGTGTCAACTTCCACGGCCCCTACGAGTTCGTCTCCGTGCAGACCATGGAGAAGGCCATGCAGGTCATCGTTAAAATCTGTGAGCTGACCGCCGCGTACAACGACTGACAAGACCCGCCGAAGCCGCATGACCACCCTGGAGCCCATGATTCAAGACCTGGCGCTGATACTCATTGTGTCAGGCATTGTCACCCTGGTCTTCAAGCGGCTCAAGCAGCCGCTCGTGCTGGGCTATATTGTCGCGGGATTCCTCGTGTCGCCCCACATGCCCTACATGGCCTCCGTGGTCGACTCGGAGAACATACACCTGTGGGCAGACATCGGCGTGATGTTCCTGCTGTTCTCGCTGGGCTTGGATTTCTCGTTCAAGAAGATACTGAAGATGGGCGCATCGCCCATCATCTCCACCATTACCATCATCTTCTGCATGTCGTTGCTGGGCGTGTGCGTGGGCCACGCCTTCGGCTGGTCGAAGATGGACTGCATCTTCCTCGGCGGCATGCTGGCCATGAGTTCAACGACCATCATCTACAAGGCATTCGACGACCTGGGGCTGCGCCAGCAGCAGTTTGCCGGCATGGTCATGTCGGTGCTGATACTGGAAGACATTCTGGCCATTGTCATGATGGTCATGCTCAGCGCCATAGCCAGTGACAGCAGCCCTGATGGCGGGCAGATGCTGGGCTCGGTGGTCAAGATAGCCTTCTTCCTGATACTCTGGCTGGTGGTGGGCATTTTTGCCATACCCCTGTTTCTGCGCTCGGTCCGCCGGCAGATGAACAACGAGATGCTGCTCATTGTGTCGCTGGGGCTGTGCTGCGCCATGGCGGTCATATCGACCAAGGTCGACTTCTCATCGGCCTTCGGTGCGTTTATCATGGGCAGCATACTGGCCGAGACGATTGAGGCGGAGCGCATAGAGAAGCTGGTGGAGCCGGTCAAGAACCTCTTCGGCGCCATCTTCTTCGTCTCCGTGGGCATGCTGGTCGACCCGCAGATTCTGGTAGACTATGCCCTGCCCATCTTTGCACTGGTCATGACCATCATCATCGGCCAGAGCGTGTTCGGGTCATTCGCCTTCATGCTCGGCGGCGAGAGCCTGAAAGCCGCCATGCGCTGCGGCTTCTCCATGGCGCAGATTGGCGAGTTCTCGTTCATCATTGCCTCGCTGGGGCTGTCGCTTGGGGTCATCGGCGACTTTCTCTACCCCGTGGTGGTGGCAGTGTCGGTCATTACCACGTTCCTCACCCCCTACATGATTCGCCTGGCCACCCCGGCATACGGCGCGCTGGAACACCGGCTGCCCACGAAGCTCATCAAGGCGCTGAATCAGCTGACCATGAGCCACCCCAACTCGGCAGAGAGCAACAAGTGGAAGCAGCTGCTCAGCCAGATGGCGTTCAACACCATTGTATACAGCATCTTGTCGGCTGCGGTCGTTACGCTGATGCTCACCTTCTTCCTGCCCTTCGCCCGCAAGATGCTGCCGGGCTGGGAGCTGCACTGGTATGCCAACGCCATCACCGGCGTGCTGACCGTGCTGATGATAGCGCCCTTCCTGCGCGCCATGGTCATGAAGAAAAACCACTCCGAGGAGTGGAAGGCACTCTGGGCGGAGAGCAACCGCAACCGGCTGCCCTTGCTGTTCACCGTGCTGCTCAGGGCCATGATTGCCGCCGGCTTCGTCTTCTACCTGTGTAACTACCTGAGCCGCTTCACGCCGGCACTGATGATGACCATTGGCATTGCCGCCGTTATCATGATGATGGGCTCGCGCCGCATCAAGCGCAGCAGCATCAGGCTGGAACGGCTGTTCATCATGAACTTGCACTCCCGCGACATAGAAGCCCAGGTCCACGGCAAGAAACGCCCGCTTTACGAAGGGAAACTCCTTGACCGCGATATCCATATCGCCGAGTTTGAGATACCAAACAACTCGCTATGGATGGGAAAAACGCTGAAACAGCTGAATCTGGCGCAGAAATACGGCGTTCACGTGAGCAGTATCCTGCGTGGCAGGTATCGCCTGAACATTCCCGATGGCGATTCCATCATTTTCCCCGGCGATGTGCTTCAGGTAATTGGCAGTGATGAACAATTCACCGTGTTCCGCCAGGCCATTGAGCGGGAACAGCAGGGCGAAGACCCCGAACTGGAGAAGCGCGAGATGAAACTGAAACAGCTGATTATCGGCAGCAACAGCCCGTTCATAGGCCAGACACTGATGGAGAGCGGCATTCGCGACCACTACAACTGCATGGTTGTTGGCTTAGAGGAGGGTAAGGAAAGCCTCTCACCCTATCACCCCAACCGCCGTTTCCGCGAAGGCGACATCATCTGGATTGTCGGCGAAGAAGCCTCGCTTCGCGCCCTGCTCAACGAGACTTAGCCGCACA
>JAFLSH010000247.1 GCA_022511055.1 Prevotella sp.
GTGAGTTTTTGGCAATACTCATGGCGTTTTTCCATGAATTTTGCTGCTTTCAGGTTACGGAACAGTACTGTGGGTGGTGTTTCTCGCGATGCGGCGATTTCGACTTCGCGACTGGCAATTTCAGTTTCACTGAGTTGCATCTGGTGAGTTCAAGTCTTCGGGGCTATTTTCCCGACACTGGCGGGAAAAACAGCAAAACACTACGAACACGTAACTATGAGATTTTCGGCGTTTCAACTGAAAATACATCTAAATTATGAGATTCTTGGCATTTTAGCATATTTAAAAAGTGAGATTTTCGGCGTTTCAACTAAAAATACACCTAAATTATGAGATTTTCGGCATTTTAGCATATTTAAATTATGAGATTTTCGGCATTTTTTGTATCTTTGCAGTCGAAAACAAGATTCAAAGGACTATGGAAGAAAGGATTTTTAAGCGCAAACTATATGACAAAATGCTCCAATGGAAACAGGAGCGTGATGGCAGCACGGCATTGCTGATAAAGGGAGCCAGACGTGTAGGAAAGTCTACATTGGCCGAGGAGTTTGCCAAACATGAATATGAATCCTACATTCTTATTGATTTCACGGAGGTCTCACAAGACATAAAAAACCTTTTCAATGATATTTCAGACCTTGACAATCTGCTTTTCCAGTTGCAGTTTCATTTTCAGAAACGGCTGATACCCCGAAAGTCAGCCATCATATTCGATGAGGTACAGGATTGCCCCATGGCTCGTCAGGCTATCAAGAAATTAGTAAAAGACAGGCGATACGACTACATAGAGACAGGCTCACTCATTTCAATCAAACGAAACACGCAGAACATCCGCATTCCAAGCGAAGAGACCCGCATGACCCTATACCCCATGGACTATGAAGAGTTCCGCTGGGCGTTAGGCGACAACATCACAATACCAATGCTGAAAGAGGCATTTGATGCCAGAAAGCAGTTCGGCGATGCACTGACACGAAGACTTCTTCGCGATTTCAGGCTCTATATGCTAATCGGCGGAATGCCGCAAGCTGTGAACGCCTATCTTGACTCAAAGAATCTGAGCGTTGTCGATGCCGTAAAAAGAGAAATCATCGAACTCTACGCAGACGATTTCAGGAAGATTGACCCAACGGGCAAGGCCACAAGAATGTTCTACGCCATACCGAGCCAGCTGAACAAAAACGCATCAAGGTATCAAATCTCCAGCATCATCGAAAAAGGAAAGCAAGACCGGGTCGAAGAACTGCTGCAAGACATGGCGGATTCCCAGGTCGTTCTCTTCTCCCATCACGCCAACGACCCAAATGTCGGGCTGTCTCTGCACGGAGACCCCGGCAAATACAAGATGTTCATGAACGATACCGGCCTTTTTGTCACACTCGCCTTCCGCGACAAGGATATAACAGAGAATATCATATATCAGAAACTGCTCAGTGACAAACTGGCGGCTGACCTTGGCTATATCTATGAGAATGTGGTAGCACAGATGCTCAAGGCCGCAGGCAATGAACTGTTCTACCACACATGGCCTACGGAGAGCGGCAAGCACAACTACGAAATAGACTTTCTGCTCTCGCGCGGCAACAAGATTTGCCCGATAGAGGTCAAGTCTTCGGGCTATAAAACCCATGCCTCACTGGATGCATTCTACAGAAAATTCCCAGACAGAATCCTGCTGCGCTACTTAGTCTATACAAAGGATTTCAGAAAAGACACTGACATACAGATGATTCCCGTGTTCCTGACCATGTTCTTATAGCATAGCCGTCTGCCTTCCGGGCGATTTTACGGCTGCCCGAAGATTTCCTCGAGCTTCTTGCCGATTTCCTCGCCGCGCAAGCCTTGGGCGCAGATGGTGCCGTCGGGATTGAAGAGAATGATGTAGGGAATGGAACTGATGCCGTAGGCTTTTTTGGCCACGTCCTGGGCATTGAGTATCTGCGGGTAGTTGATGCTATTGTCCTTGATGGCCCGCTCCGAGTGGGCAGGCTTGTCTGACACGGCCACGCCGAGAACTTGCAGCCCCTTGTCCTTGTAGTTGTTGTAGGCACTGATGAGATTCGGCACTTCCATCAGGCACGGCACGCACCACGAAGCCCAGAAGTCGACCAGCGCGTACTGCCCGCGACCCACATAGTCGCTCAGGCGGGTGGTCTTGCCCTGATAGACCACGGCGAAGTCGGTAAAGGGCTTGTCCGGGTCGTTCTCCACGCGATTCTGCGCGGCCTCAGCCTGCCACCCCGAAAGTGGCAGCTCCGGCAGACCGAGCGCCTTGCGGATGAGCGGCTCCAGCTCGTCGGCCTCGCTCGAGGCAGAGAGAATGGTGCCGTCGCGGTCTATCAGATACATGCCGCCGCCGGCGAAGCTGAGGCCGTTCTTCTCCCAGACCCTCAGCTCGTCTTTCAGGTCTACCAAGCTCTGCCAGGGGTAGCCGTCTTTCTTGGCGGCGCGGGTCATGTGGCCCACCTCCTCCTCGCGGGCAATGCCGATAACGGTGAAGCCCTGGTCCTTGTATTTCTCGTAGATGGGAATCAGGTCGATGCTGTGCTGGCGGCAGGGGCCGCACCACGAAGCCCAGAGGTCTATCACCGCCACCTTGCCCTGATAGAGCGGTGCCACCCGCACCTTCTCGCCTTCGACCGTGCGCGCCTCGAAGTCAATGTAGGGGTTGCCGGGCTTCAGCAGGTCGACCGCCTCGAGCATGCGAATCTTGCTGTGAATGGGGTCCTCCGGGCGGAAGTTCTCGTAGGCCGTGTGGTAGAGCTGCAGCGATGCCGAATGGTCGTCGAGGCGGCGCAGCTCAACGGCTATCTCGTAAAGCGCATAGAGCATCGGGTGGGTGGCATAGTACTCCTGCTCCCAGGCTCTGTACTTGGTGAACATGTTGTTCATCCAGGCACTATGCTCATTGATACGTTTCACCAGCAGCGAGTCTTCCATCGGGTTTTTGCCCTGCGCCTGCAGCTCCTCTATGCGGGGGCGCAGCTCGGCCTCGACCTTCGCGTCTACCTCCCGCATCTCCAAGAGATAGAGCCTATCGGCCTCAGCCTCCATCTGTATCTTCTGCATCTGTTCCGGGCCGCCGCCGGTAACCGCCCAGCTGCCGTCGTCGAAGCGCAACGTCACCGTCGCGCCGTCCTCAACCAGAAACCGCACAAAGGCCCAGGAGCCGGTCTGCCACTGCTCGTACACGCATGCCTCGTACATGTCTGTCCTGTCGGCCTCCACGTCGCAGGCAAAGCGCCCCTGTGCGTCGGCCTCCACCTTGATGTAGTTGTCAGACACGCGGAGGTCTGTGTCGGTCGTAAAAATAACAACGGTCTTGCCCTGTGTCGTGTCGCGCAGTTCGCCCTCAATGTGGCATTTCACCTGACCCTGCCCTGTCAGGGCAACCAAGGCGAGCAGCAGGGTGGTCACAATCGTTTGTCTCATAGTAGAATGAATTAAGTTGTACTATATTTATCGTAGATTGTGCAAAGGTAATACTTTCTGCCGAAACAGCCAAACCAATTTAATAGTAGTTAAGTACCCCCCCTAATTTTTAGATTTTTTAAAGATTTCCGCCCGGGGCGGCGGTGTCAGCCCTACTTCTCTATCCTTGAAGTCATAGGCGAGCGCACACCCTTGT
>JAFLSH010000248.1 GCA_022511055.1 Prevotella sp.
TTACTTGTAGGCGCTATTTCGTGATGCGGAACCAGTCGGCATCCACCCATCCGCGCACTTTCTTGCCGGCAGGCTCGGCGGCCATGAGGCCAATCTTGGCACCAATCCACTTGCCCTGGCGCATCGTGAACGCATCGCCAACCTCCGTGAACTTCTTGCCGTCTTTTGAGTAGGCGAAGCGGACACTGGCCTCGTGCCTGTTCGTGCCGTCGCTGTTCTTGCCGCCAATGTAGCTCACGTTCAGGCGCAAGTAGATGTCGCAGTGAAGGGCGGGCTGATAGTCAACCTGGTCCTTGGCGGTGGGCTTCAGCGTGGCGAGGGTCTTGACGGTCTCAGACTTGCCGCGGTCGGCGCCATGGCAGGTTATCTGCTGCAGCTCGAACTGGTCGCCCACGCGGCGCAGCACCAGCGACGAGTAGTCCATACCCATGACGATGAGGCCGCCGTACTGACCGTCTTCCTTGGCTGACAGGCGCAGCTTTGTGGTGGCGGTGAAGTTGTCGGCGGGCGTTTTCTGAAGCAGCAGGTTGCCTGCCTCCCAGAGATTCTTGTAGTCTTCGCTCTGCTTGTGGCAGAAGAGGCGGAACACGCCAAACGCCGTGGGCATGCCGTAGGTTTGCTGGTAGTTGGCGTGCCACTGCCACTGCTTGCCCAGCTCGGCGGTGTTGAACTCATCGCTCTCCACAGGATTCTGAACAGGCCAGGTCTGGCCTACATTCGGCTTCTTGTAGGTTGCCACGGGCTCGCCGCAGTAGTTCTTCACGTTCTGCCCCATGACGGGCCAGTTGTCCTTCCACGTGACGGGCTCCAGCCAGACGACACGGCCGTATGCCTCCTTGTCCTGGAAGTGGAGAAACCAGTCTTCGCCGCTCTTCAGATGTATCCAGCCGCCCTGGTGAGGGCCGTTGATGTCGGTCTTACCCTGGTCAAGCACCACCTTCCACTCGTAGGGGCCGTAGGGCGACTTGCTGCGCATGGCCAGCTGATGGCCCACGGGCACGCCGCCGGCGGGGCACATAATCCAGTACCACCCCTCGCGCTTATAGAACTTCGGCCCCTCCGCCGTGCGATTCGGTGTGCCGTTGCCGTCGAACACAATGACGGGGTTGCCCGTCTGGCGCATGCCGTCGGCGGACATCTCGCGCACGGTCAGCACCGAGTTGAACTGGCAGCGTGAGTTGGCCCAGCCGTTGACCAGATAGCAGCGGCCGTCGTCATCCCAGAGGGGCGTGGTGTCAATCATGCCCTTGCCCTCGATGACACAGACAGGCTCTGTCCACTTGCCTGCCGGGTCCTTGGCGGTAACGACGAAGACACCGAGGTCGGGGTCGCCCCAATAAATATAATAGGTCTGATTGTGCGGGTTGTAGCGGATGGAAGGTGCCCACACGCCGTTGCCGTGCTGCGGCTGGTTGTAGCGCTCGAGCGGCGGCAGCGCCTGGATGGCGTGGTTGATGATTTCCCAGTTCACCAAGTCCTTTGAGTGAAGGATGGGCAGGCCGGGAATGCAGTTGAACGACGAGGCCGTCAGATAGAAATCCTCGCCGCTCGCCCCCACGCAGACATCGGGGTCGCTGTAGTCGGCGTTGATGACGGGGTTGGTGTAGGTTCCATCGCCGTTGTCGGGCGACCAGACTGCTGATTTGTACTGTGCGCTGGCCGCCAATGAACATAGCGCCAGGGCTGAGACGATAAGTGTTTTCATATTCTTTTTATGTTTAATTTGTAGTTGTTTTCGCTGTATGTGATGCACATCACGCGCTGCACGTCGTCGTCGCTTGGCGACAGGGCCAGGGCGACATGGCCCATTGTCCGCCGCAGGTTGATTTCAACGCAGGGGTGGAGCAGATAGCCCTCTCCGCTGCCGACAACCATCATGTCGATGCCGAATGGGCCTTGGTATCTGTCCTTGTAGGCATCGCCCAAGACGGCACATACCGTTTCTTTAATGTCGTCAAGCAAAGTTGCTGGGATATAGCGGTTTATTATCTCCTGTTTCTTTGTCTCTGTCGCCAACAGGTTACCCTCATACGCCCCATTGACCGTATGGAAGAGCGAGAGCCCTTGATAGGTTACGCCGCCCTGTCCGTCGCTATGGAACTCCATACCGAAATCCCTCACTTTGGCGTAGTAAGGCTCAATCATGACCGAGCCTTGCCGGCTGATGACGTTGCCCAACCAGCACCAGTCGTTGGCCTGCTTCACGCTGCCTGCCTCGCCCAAGTCGGCAAAGCGCACCCCTCGCCCACTCGACGACCACGGCGCTTTCATCACGATGCGGCCGTAGTGGCGCAGCAGGCGGCCGGCCTCGTCTGTGGAGCGGCACTCAAAGGCTTCGCCAACGGTGCCGGAGCGGCGCAACGCCGGCAGCAGCCTCGCAGCCTCGCGGCGATGGGAAAGCTGGCGAACAGAGTCCAGCTGCGCGTCGGAGGGCAGCAGATGGGCAGCGTAGCCCATGCGGACAAGAAAGGACTTCAAGGCGAGATTCCACCCCCAGGGGCAGAAAACGGGGTCTTGCAAGAAAGAGAGCGGCACCCTGCAATGGGCAAACAGCGGCTTCGCGGGCGGCAGCGCACCGGGCGGCAAGACCGGCCTGAGGGCAGCGCGCACCCGCTGGTATGACTTCTGAGCCAACTCTACGTTGTCGACCAGTATCACGTCGCCCCTGCCCGCCCACAAGGCAGGCAGGAAGCCCAAGTCGTGACGTAGCTGGCGGCCGGCATGCGGAGCGGTGAAATTAGCCAGTCCGGAAGCCAGCGCTATATCGTGTTCGGGGTTAAAAATATGCAAAACCATGCAACAAATCCATTTAGTTGGTGCAAAAATAATACTTTTTTTTGAGATTTTTGCTATCCCGGCTTTGCATTTTACAAAATATTATGTACCTTTGCATCGTTTTAAAACAAATCAACGTAGAATGGAAGCCTTCTTTCGCACTCATCGCTATCTGATGGAGCATGTCAATGCGCCAGTTCGTCGCACCCTGATGGATGAAATCGACTGGAGCGACCGCTTGATTGGCATCAAGGGTACACGCGGCGTGGGAAAGACCACTTTCATACTGCAATATGCCAAGGAGAGGTTTGACACCAACGACCGCCAGTGCCTCTACGTCAACATGAACAACTTCTATTTTCAGGGGCGTGGAATCGCTGACTTTGCCGGGGAATTCTATCACAAGGGCGGAAGAGTTCTGCTCATTGACCAAGTTTTCAAGCAGAACAACTGGTCACAGGAACTCCGCCGCTGCTATGACCTCTACCCCAACCTGAAGATTGTGTTCACGGGCAGCAGCGTGATGCGACTGAAAGACGAGAACCCCGAGCTGAACGGCATTGTAAAAAGCTACAACCTGCGCGGCTTCTCGTTCCGCGAATTCCTGAACCTGCTGACGGGCAACAACTTCCGGCCTTACACGCTTGAGGAGATTCTGCAAAACCATGAGCGGATTATCAAGCAGATTCTGCCGAAAGTGTCACCCAATCGTTTTTTTCAGGACTACATCCACCACGGCTTCTACCCCTTTTTCCAGGAACACCGCAACTACAGCGAGAACCTGCTGAAGACGATGAACATGATGACCGAGGTGGACATTCTGCTCATCA
>JAFLSH010000249.1 GCA_022511055.1 Prevotella sp.
TACTGCAAATATATGGATAAAATCCATACGAGCCAAATCTTCATGCCTATTTTTTACCCAGATTGAACATCTGACGTGAAAAACAGACATGAAGATTTGTTTTATTCAAGAAATATCCATATATTTGCATCATAATTAATATTTTATTGTTGAATTAAAACGTATTCATAAGCAATGAAAGATAAGCAAACTTTAAATGAGGTCGTAGATATTAATGGAAGTAAGGTTTTTGTTGAGAATGGTGAGGTGAAAACCGTTCTTAGTGAAGCTATTCAACAAAGTGGATATATGGATGTTGAAGACCTTAGAGAAATAATAAAAGCAGAAGTAAGTATGATATACAATGAGCTATAGAATTGAAAATAAAGTAGGTGTTATACAATACGTCAATTATATAAAAATGTAGCAAGAAAAACAAACCTACTTTTCTTACCAGCAAATTATAACAGAGCCAATCATCAGAAAAACTGCTGCCAAAGGCTGTCGTGGGGTAGGGGAGCCTCGATGCTGATTGGGGCTTTCGATACCGGGTGTGTGAACTCCACGCGGCGAGCCATGAGCGAGATGCTGCCGTCGGGATTAGAGCGGGGCGCCCCGTACTTTAGGTCGCCCTTGATGGGAGTGCCCATGGCGGCCAGCTGGCAGCGTATCTGGTGGTGGCGGCCCGTCATGAGGTTGACCTCGAGCAGTGTGTAGTTGTCAGAGTGGCCGATGGTGCGGTATTTCAGGATGGCTTTCTTCGAGCCAGGCTTCTCCCGGTCGTAGGCGTAGCTCTTGTTCTGCTTCTCGTTGCGCACGAGCCAGTTCTCCAACGTGTGCCACTCGCCGTCGTCGCAGAACTTCCCGCTGCCGGCCTTGCTGCTTTTTATGATGGCCCAGTAGGTCTTGTGTACCTCGCTTTCGGCGAACATCTTGTTCAGGCGCGTAAGGGCTTTCGAGGTGCGGGCAAAGACGACAAGACCGGCGACAGGCCGGTCCAGCCGATGCACCACGCCGAGGAACACTTCGCCCGGCTTCTGGTACTTCTCCTTGATGTATTGCTTGACAATGTCAGAGAGGGGGCGGTCGCCGGTCTTGTCGCCCTGCACAATCTCCCCACTCTGTTTGTTGACGATGATGATGTGGTTATCCTCGTAGACAACTTGCATCGACTTGCATCGGATTACATGTTCATACCGCCATCGACCTGGATGACCTGGCCGCTGACATAGCTCGACAGGTCGCAGGCTAAGAAGGTGGCAACGTTGGCAATGTCTTCCACCAGACCGCCGCGGCGCAGGGGAATCTTGTTAATCCACTCCTTGCGGACATCGTCAGACAGCGCCTGGGTCATGGCTGTGTCGATGAAGCCCGGAGCAATGGCGTTGGCGCGGATGCCCTTGGGCCCCATTTCCTGAGCAATGCTCTTGGCGAGGGCTATCAGGCCGGCTTTGGAGGCGGCATAGTTGGCTTGGCCGGCGTTGCCGTGGACACCCACGACACTGGCCATGTTGATGATGCTGCCGCCACGCTGGCGCATCATCACCGGCACGCAGGCATGGATGAAGTTAAAGGCTGACTTCAGGTTGACGGCAATCACGGCATCCCATTGCTGCTCGGTCATGCGGAGCATCAGGCCGTCTTTCGTAATGCCGGCATTGTTGACCAGAATATCGATGGAGCCAAACTCCTCTTTCACAGCCTTGACCACCTCTTCGGTCTGGGCAAAGTCTGCGGCGTTAGAGGCGTAGCTCTTGGCTTTCACGCCTTTGGCGGCAATTTCCTTCTCAGTCTCTTCGTTCACCTCAAGGTCGGTGAATGCGATGTTTGCGCCTTCCTCGGCAAACTTCAGTGCGATAGCTTTTCCGATACCGCGTGCTGCGCCTGTTATCAGGGCAGTCTTACCACTCAATAATTTCATGTTTTCTTGCTTTGTATTTTTTTTTATTTAATGTTTGTTGATTTTTCCAAGTGCGCCGTAGACCACTTTGGCAACCTGAGGCTTGGTGGCCTCCTCGGTCATGCCGTGGGCTATGCGGCCGTAGATGTAGGGAACTTCCAGACCCTTGATGCAATAGTGGGTGATGTCGGCAACGAGGTCTACGTTGTCAATGTCGAACTCGCCGTCTTCCTTGCCCTCGGCATACACCTTTCTGAACAGCTTGATTTCCTCGTCGTCGAAATTCTTGCGGACTTTCTCCACCATCCAGATGTTTCGGAAGAACTCTGCCCGGAGGTTGCCGTTGCGGACAACGGTCTCGCGAATCATGCTCAGGTGGGTGTATATGAGTTCTATGACCTTCTCTTGCGGGCGTGTCTTTTTGGCGGCCACTTCGTCTAACTTGTCGGAGAGCCGTTCCAGCTCGCCTTCGATGACGGCGTAGTAGATGTCTTCTTTCGATTTGAAGTAGGTGTATAATGTGCGGCGACCTTTCCCTGATGCAAGCGCAATGTCGTTCATGGTCGTATTCTCAAGGCCGTTCTTGGCGAATAATTGGCGTGCAACGTCTACAAGTAATTGCTTTGTCTTTGATATTGACATGTACTCAGTCCTCCTATTATGTTTTATTATTGCACATTGCTGTTATCGTGTGCAAAATTATACTTTTTCTTTGATATAGCCAAGAAAATAGGCAGAAAAATGTCGTTTGGAGCCCGAAAACTCAAAAAAAAACATAAATATTTTGCCGTTTCAGAAAAATGTTGTACCTTTGCACCCGCTTAGAAAAATAACATCGCGGAGTGGAGCAGTTGGTAGCTCGCCAGGCTCATAACCTGGAGGTCGCATGTTCGAGTCCTGCCTCCGCAACTCACTGAAGAAAGCCCCGACCAAGTGGTTGGGGCTTCTTTTTTTATTTAAGCCAATTTCAGCGCTCCCACCTAAAGCCCCAATGGAAGGATGTTCTTCTTTAATTTTGTCCAGCCTGCCTAATATTTTGAGTAGAGTATTTAACACTAAATTAATGTACGCGCGTGAAACCGTCTGTCGGTGTTTCTGGTACTTAGCATTCAGTTCTAAAACTGGAGTTTTTGGTTTTTGCCCATAATAGAGTAGGCAGTAGCGTGTCGTTTGGATTGTGTGGTCTGTAATTGGAAAAAGCCTGGTGTATGATAGACAGGAAAAACGCATAGAAAACATGGGCTAATTCGATAAATATCCCCTAATTTGGCATTCTTTTGTCAAGAATCTCGAAAACTTTTCTATTTTCTCGAAAAAAGTCGTTGAAAAATTTGCGTGTTATCCGGAAAGTTCTTACCTTTGCACCCGCTTTCGCCCCGGTCCGGGGCTGTGAGCGGCCAAGAAGGAGTTCTTTGGAAGATTTACATAGACAGAGAAGGTAGTACAAGAAGCAGGCACGCCCGTTTATTGGGTGTGCTTGGGTAGATGAGACAGACCGTCTTTCCGCGCAGCGCGTTTGTCGCCGCTGCGTTAGGGAGGCTCAAGGTGAATAGGACTCATTACATGAGGATAGTCGTCCTGGACAGAGAACACGGCGTCGCCCCTTCCGCCTCCGCGCTTTGCGCGGGTATCGTCGGATGGGGGTCGATGTCAAAGATACAGATTTTACAATGTAGAGTTTGATCCTGGCTCAGGATGAACGCTAGCTACAGGCTTAACAC
>JAFLSH010000025.1 GCA_022511055.1 Prevotella sp.
AACGTGAAGGATACCATCCCCAGCACCGTGAAGTACTATGTTCTTGACACGGCTAAGCGCCTGTTCACACTGGCAGAAGACGGTAAGGTGGCAGCCAACACCATGTACCTCGTCATGCTTGACAAGATTATCGAGGCCAACACGCCTGACTTCGTTCCTACTGTCATCTACTTTGAAGAGCCGACAGAAGACGAGGAGACTGGCATCAAGACTGCTACCAAGAAGCCGGCCATGAAGAGCAATGCCTACTACACACTGGGCGGCCAGCAAGTGGCTACGCCGAAGGAGAACGGCATCTACATCTTCGATGGCAAGAAGGTCATCTTCCGCAAGTAAGCGGTAACACTATCATGGGAATGTGCCGGCAAAAGAGGAACGGCGCATTCCCATTTCTTTTACATAACCAACAAAAAATAAACACGCACGTATGCAAAACAAGAGGAAATCATGGGCATGGATAGCAGTGGCAGCACTGACACTGGCTAACCCACAGCACACGCTGGCCGAAACGGCCGCGCCCGCTGCCGACCCTGCCGTCAACCAGGCAGACACGCCCACGGCACTGCTCGTGTCGGGCCGCGTGGTCGACGAAGAGGGAGAGCCGCTGATAGGTGTGGCTATCCGCGTCAAAGACAAGAAGGCGGCTACCGTGACACGTGAGAACGGAGAGTTTACAATCGGAACAACAGGCCCGGTCGCCGTGCTGGAATTCACCTATATCGGCATGAAGAAGCAGACCGTCACCGTCCGCGAACACAAGGAAAACCTGGTGGTGAAGATGGCGGTCGACCACCATCAGGTAAGTGAGGTGGTGGTGACTGGCTACCAGAGCATGTCGCGCCGCGAGTCGGCAGCTGCCATCTCGCAGGTGAAGATGGAAGATGTGTTTGAGCCCAGCGCCATGAACCTCGACCAGATGTTGCAGGGAAAGATTCCCGGCATGGCCGTCATGATGCAGTCGGGCGAGCCGAGCAGCACACCCACCATCCGCATACGTGGTAACTCGACCATTAACGGCAACAAGGCGCCGGTCTGGGTGGTCGATGGCGTGATTATGTCAGACATTGTGCCGTTCACGGCCTCTGACCTGAACAGCCCTGATGCGGCCTACCTGATTGGTAACGCCATCTCGGGCCTCTCGCCACAGGATATTGAGACCATCACGGTGCTGAAAGATGCCTCGGCCACGGCCATCTACGGTGTAAAGGCCGCCAATGGTGTCATCGTCGTCACCACCAAGCGCGGTAAGGTGTCGGCACCAACCATTACCTATGATTTCAACCTGAACGTGGGCACAAAGCCCAGCTACAGCAACTTCAGCCAGATGAACTCGCAGGAGCGTGTGCAGCTGTCGAAGGACATCTATGATGCGCGCCTGAAATATCCGCGCATACCAACAAGCCAGAGCTTTGAAGGCGCACTGCAACGCCTGCTGAGCAAGAAGATTACGCAGGCAGAGTTTGAAGAAGAGGTGCGATACTTCGAGACCCTGAACACTGACTGGTTTGACCTGCTGTTCCGCCATGCAGCCACACAAAACCACAACGTATCACTGAACGGCGGTACGGAGCGCATACGCTACTACTCGTCTGTCAGCTACAACAACAGCCCCGGTATAGCCAAGGGCTCGGAGAGTGACCGTTTCACGGCGCTGAACAAGCTCTTCGTGAAAATCAACAACATCTTTGATGCTGACCTGAAACTGGAAATCAGCAACCAGAACAACACGGGTTTCTACACTGTAACCCCCTTCCCCTACGCCTTCAACACGGCAAGAACGATTCCCGCCTACAATCCTGATGGCAGTCTGTACTTCTATTCACAGGCATCAACCACCTCAGAGAACGGCGTGACTTACAACATACTGAACGAACTGAACACCACGGGCGCAAAGAGTACCTCGCGCCGCATGGGTGGCGTGTTCAACTTCAACGCCCGCCCGATAAAAGGGCTCACCTACACGCTGACCGCCTCCTACTACTGGAACAACAACCGCAACTATAGGTGGGCTACAGACCAGTCTTACTGGGTATCGAACAAGCGTGGCTATGCCTACGGTGCCTACGAATTCGAAGACAGCCAATTCCAGTCGTCAGTCATTCCCATGGGTGGCATCTATGACTTATCGCAGACTGCGAACAGCTCCTATACTATCCGTAACACCGTCAACTACATCAACACCTTTGCCGAGAAGCACGAAGTGAACGTCTACGGCGGTATTGAGGCGCGCGCCGACAAATATGTGGGCCACAACCAGGAGTTCTATGGCTGGAATGACAAATACGGACAGAATATTGAGCCGTTCTATACCAACAGCTATTTGAATCAACAGTCAAATGGCTCTTTTGCGCCAACACTGACTGACCAGAAGACACAGATTGCCTCGTACTTCGGCACGGCCAGCTATACCTTCAACAACCGCTACGTCATCAATGGCAACATCCGTTCAGACGGTGCCAACAAGTTCGGCAGCAACCCGAAGTACCGCTGGCTGCCAACGTGGTCGGTGGCCGGAAAATGGTATGTATCGAATGAGAAAATCTTCCGTAACTGGCAGTTCTTAGATAATTTTGCCATCCGCGCCTCATACGGTGTGCAGGGTAACATCCATGAAGATGCCACGCCATACCTGATTGCCCGCATGGCGCGCTTTAACACAGACACGGGGCTGCGGCCGGCCTACATCAACAAGCTGCCTAACCCAGATTTGCGCTGGGAGAGAACAAAATCGTACAACATCGGTATAGATGCCTCGTTCTTTGAAGGCCGCTTGACATTTACCGCCGACTACTACCAGAAGCGCACCTCTGACCTGATTACTGACATGCAGGTGTCGCCCACCACGGGTCGCATCTACCTGTCAATGAATGCCGGTAAGGCCATCAACAAGGGTTATGAAGGCGTCATCAGCGGCGATATTATCCGCAGCAAGCTGATAGACTGGAACTTGTCGCTCAACCTGTCGCACAACACCAACGAGATACAGTATGCCTACGAAGCCAGTCTGACCGATACTGAGAAATACAAGGCCATGCTAAAGGGTAATGTAGCCACTATTGGCCAGCCCCTCGGCACTATCTATTCGTTCAAGTATGCCGGGCTGTCAGAGGAGAACGGCTACCCGCTGTTCTACACCATTGATGGCCGCAAGGTGCATGAGGGTGACTATGAAGTCATGGAGCTGGTGCCCTCAGGGAGCATCTATCCAGACCTGACTGGCGGTATTGACACCCGCATCACCTACAGGAAAAATCTGAGCCTCAGCATTGGCTTCAGCTATCAGGTCGGCGGAGTGAGGCGTCTGCCAGATATTTATCAGTCGGGCAACTATGCCTTCGACCCGGTACACAACGTTCCCCGGGAGTTCGTAGACCGCTGGCGCCAGCCCGGCGATGAAGCCACAGCCAAGTTCCCCGCACTGTATGACACCACCATTGCAGATGAATTCCCCAAAGAACTGAAGGGGCTGTACGATACCACTTCGTCAATCGTTGATGTGAGAATGGTCAACATGTACGATCAATGTGACTATCGCGTAGCCAAGAGCGACTTTCTGCGCCTGCGCAACGTAACACTGAGCTACCGCCTGCCGCACAAGTGGCTGAAGCCATTGAACATACGCGAGACTACGGTGCGCCTGCAAGGCAGTAACCTGTTCATACTGAAAGACAGCAAGTGGCAAGGTCTGGACCCGGAAACGGCCTACGCCAACATGCCTATTCTGCCGAGCTATAACTTAGGAATCAATATCATGTTCTAAATATTAGGAGAAAAACATATCATGACAAGACTATATAAATTCATAACATTGGCAGCACTGCTCGTGCTGACTTCGTGCAGTGACTGGCTGAAAGAAGACTCGCCCGATTTGCTCATCCCAAAAGATGTGGCAGAGTTCCAGGCCGTGCTTTACGGTGAGGGCTATCCCAACAGGTCGCAAAGCTATACTGGCCTATATTCCCAGTTCACCACAACCTGCGACTTTGTACACATGATGACAGATGATGTGCAGGTAATGACCAAAAGTGATTCGCGTTCCACACTCATGGAAGGTGATGATGACTATGGGCTGTCTGAAGGCCGGGGCGCTTTCACATGGGCACAGGATTTGGAGTACTATGATGTTAATTATGGCTGTTTTTACCGTGACCGCTATACCAATATCATGGCTTGCAACATCATCATTGAGAATGCCGAGACCATGACAGGTGACCCTGACAGGGTGGCCTCAACCGTGGCGCAGGCATACGCCCTGCGCGCCTGGAACTACCTGTGGCTGGTCAACCTGTATGCCCCACCCTACAATGAGGAAACGGCAGCCACAGACATGGGCGTGGTCATTCGTCTGAAGAGTGATATTGCAAGAGACCAGCCGGCGCGCAACACCATGAAAGAAGTGTATGACCAGATTAACGCTGACTTAGACCGCTCGCTCGAGCTATGGGAGAAAGCCCACTTCAGCCGCAACATATATCTGCTGTCGCAGCGCGCCACCTACATCATCAAGTGCCGTGCCGCCTTGTATCAGGGGCATTGGGATGATGTAATTAAGTACGGTACGCTGCTTTCGGAAAGCAACTGGGACCTCTACAATCTCAGCGGGCTTGCCAAGTCTTCCATGACTAACGTTGGCAGTTCAGGTAACTACGCCTTCCTGGACCCGGATAATAACCCGGAGATTACTTTCTGCTACGGTGGGGTTACATTCTCCAGCAACAGGTTTATGGGCAATATCCGACTGATTAAAGATGCCACTTTTGCACCTTCACAGGAACAGGAAGGAGACCTGCTTCTCATGTATGAGCCAGGCGACCAGCGCCGCTACGCCTTCTTCCAGCAGTCGAGAGAAGACGGGCAGGGTATTTCGGATTATCGCAATGCACCGAACAAGTCATACATCTACAATATCCACTCGCAGGCACTGCGCACCAGTGAGGCCCTGCTCAGTGTGGCTGAGGCTTACGCACAGCGCAACACGGGCAATGACCAGGCTGAGGCCATCAGGCTGCTGAACCTGCTACGCATGAATCGTTTCACGGAAAGCACCTATCAGGAACTGACAGCCGCCGACTTCAGCTCACAACAAAAGCTGTTGCAGTTCGTGCGTGATGAGCGCCGCCGCGAGTTCTGCTTCGAAGATATTCACCGCTGGGTTGACCTGCGCCGCTATGGTTGCCCGCGGATTGTTCACACTTATTATGCCTCGAAGAATGCCGCCCCGGAAGTCTATGTGCTGGAAAAGGGAGACCGTAACTACACGCTGGAACTGCCACAGGAAGAGCTGGACTTCAACAAGGTGATTCAGACCATTAACCGCCGAGTCATAGAGGCAGGCGGGCTCAACAATGAAACAGAATAATACAACTATGAAGAGACTATCCTATCTAAGCGCTGCACTTTTTGCTATCATGCTTGCAGCCTGCTCGTCTGAAGATGACCTGACACCCAAGGTCGACACCAGCAACGAGTACGCAACCTATATCATGGCCAACAAAGACCGCACACCGACTGACTCGCTCATCTATGAGTGGCTCACGGAGTATAACACGTATATTGTCTACAACTTCCGTGATAATGACATCAAGTGGCAGTGGTCTGGCAAGATGAATATCAGCTACACGCCCTACGACCCTGAGTCAGAGAGTGACATGAACCTGCTGATGAAGCACCTGAACCTCGTTAAGACTGCCTTCTTTGACAATTATGAGACTGACTTTCTGCGCCAGAGCCTGCCTTACAAGCTGTTCTTCGTCAAATCGCTAAAAGGTAGTGGTTTCGATTCATTCGGCGAGGCCAGCTATACGGCGCTGTCAAACAGCCAAGATGCTATCCTCATTGCCTATCTGCAACCCAACGGCCGTGCCTACTCGCAGGCGACCATGGAATCGGAAATGAGTGGTATTTTCGGCGGCTTCTTCTATGACAAGCTCGATGTCAAGCCCCTCAAATTCCTCAACAGCCGCGTTCCTGTGAACTATGACTTGGTATCTGTTCCCGCAGACCCAAAGGTTGAGGCAGAGCTTGCCATTAAGCCAGACTTTGCTAACCAAGAGCATGATGCCAATGTCTGCGGTTACGTGAAAGCCTACCTGCCAACACACGTTAAAGTGCCAACGGAAGTACAGGATTTCACCGACTATCTGTGGTTTATCACCCAGAACAAGGGCTCGTGGATTCGGCAGCGCACACAGTTCTATAAGCGGCTGGCACAGCGCGGCTCTTACTTCATCGAGTTCTATCAGGAAGTGCTGGGGCAAGACCTGATTGCGCAGCAAAACCGCAAGTTCCCCAACGACCCGGTGACTATTGACGACTTTAAATGGCAATAATAAGACTAAATAAACAACCAACAGAAATGAGACGACTAATTCTATCATTGACACTGTCCTTGTGCGGCCTGATGGTCAGCGCACAGGGCATTGTGTTCCAAGACAATGCGCCATGGGATAGCATTGTAGCCCAGGCACAACAGGAAAACAAGCTGATTTTCATCGACTGCTACACCACATGGTGCGGCCCTTGCAAGGCGCTGGCGAAAGAGATATTCCCGCAGCAGCAGGTGGGAGACTACTTTAACCCGAACTTTATCTGTGTCAAGTATGACATGGAGAAGGGAGACGGAAAGATGCTCAACGAGAAATACAAGTCACACATTATCGGCTACCCCACCCTGCTCTTCATCGACAAGAATCAGGAGGTAAAACAGCAGCTGGCCGGCTATCAGGAGGCTGATGTGCTGCTCACCGCAGCCAAGCAGGTGCAGCAGGGGCGTGACCTCTTCACGCTGCAAAAGGAGTACAAGGAGGGAAGGCGTGATATCGGTTTCCTCAATGACTACATTGGCAGTCTGAATGCGGCCTTCATGAAAGAAGAGGCCCAGCAGGTGGCCAAGGAGTACCTTGATACCCACGAGCCCGAGACACTTGACAACGATACGGTATGGAGTGCCGTTGGACAGTATGTGACTGACATTCACAGCCCACACTTTGAGTATCTTGTGGGCCATGCCGCCCGCTATGGCGGTGTGCTGAAGCGCAACCGCGAAGAGATTAATTTCCAGATTAAGGTCAGCTGCGAGCGTGAACTGCGTGACAAACTGCGCATCACCTTCGATAGCACAGGCGTAGCCGCGCCGCTGCCCACAGACACGCTGTGGATGGAGAAAGTGGTCGGCTTCATGGAGAAGGTCGGCCTGCCTAATGCAGACATAAACCGATACTACATCTATATCCACAAGCAACTGCTCAACGGCAACAATGATGAAGCCTGGCAGACGGTGAAGCGGGGTGTCTGGGCGCGCCTCAGCGGTTTCTACTCCATGCGGGTGGAAGAATACGTGGGCTATCTGCTGCCGCTGACCAAGGATAAGAAGGTGCTGAAAGACTACGCCAGCGTGATAGAGTCGTTCCAGCGCGGCAGAAAGGGTATGGGAAGCTATACAGCCTACAAGACCTTATCTGACATCAACCGCAAGCTGGGCAACAAGCAGCTGGCCGAGGAGCAGATGCAGACCTACATCACCGAGAGAGACAAGGAAATAAAGAAATTCCAGGAAATGTTTAATTTAACTGACTAATAAAAGACATGAGAAAACTAAAAGCGACATTAGGATTGTTCGTAGCCATGGCATGCACTCAGGCGTATGCCCAGAATAGCTATAACATCACAGGCACTGCCGAAGGATTTGATGGTACGGTGGTGAAACTGACCGCAGAAGACAAGACAACCATCGACTCTACCGTAGTAGCTAACGGCAAGTTCCAGCTCACCGGCCCGCTGACCGTGCAGGTGGCTTCGCTGACTGTCGGCACCGCCTCTGAGAACATCATTCTACATGAGAATCCCATGAATGTGGAATACAAGATGGCTACGGTGACCAGCAGGACCGGCGAGGCCACAGAGAGGCCGAGCCTCACCATCATCAATGACAAGGAGTATGAGCTGATGAAAGAAGTAAACGACAGCCAGCTGTTTGAAATCATCACCATGATGGCTATCGCACTCAGCAGCGATTCTACCGCAGCTCCGCGCGACAGCATGGTGATGCTCTACACAACTATTCAGGAGCGGAACAAGGTCTTGCAAGACAGCGTGGTGCGCAACTGTAACGACAACTATGCGGCTGCCAACGTGATAAACCAGTTCATGGCGCGGGAAAAGACCTATGCCGAGCTGAAGCCGCTGTGGGATAACCTGACCCCGCGTGTCAAGGAGTCGGGCATCGGCAAGAAACTGGAAGCTACCATGCAGAAGCTGGCCGCCGTTGGCGTGGGCAGCATTGCACCTGACATTACCCTGCCTACGCCTGATGGCAAGGAGCTGAGCCTGTCTTCACTCCGCGGCAAGGTGGTGCTGCTCGACTTCTGGGCTTCCTGGTGCGGCCCCTGCCTGGCCGAAGCGCCCAATGTCAAGAAGGTCTACGACAAATACAAGGACAAGGGATTCGATGTGTTCGGTGTCTCACTCGACAAGGAGAGCCAGCGCGATGCCTGGCTGAAGGCCATCGAGAAGCACCAGCTGACCTGGCACCATGTCTCCTCGCTGAAGGGCTGGGAGTGCCCTGTTGCCGGGCTGTACAACGTGACTGCCATTCCGGCCACGTTCCTCTTGGACCGCGAAGGCCGCATTGTGGCCACCAATTGTCGCGGCGAGAAGCTCGAAGAGGAAGTCTCGAAGCTCTGCAAGTAAAGCCAGGCAGCAAAAGCGCCCCAAATACCGACAAAACGGCACATCTTTCTGCCGTTTTGTCGGTATTTTTCTGTTGGGCATACTGTTTGAAGCAGCAAAGGTAAACAACATAAAAGATTTATCAGGAGGAATAATGATGACATTAGACAAGTTTACCATCAAAGCACAAGAGGCTGTGCAGCAAGCCGTTAGCTTGGCACAGCAGAACGGTCAGCAAGCCATTGAGCCCATACATCTGCTGAAAGGAATCATGGAGAAGGCCAAGGATGTTACCAGCTTTCTGTTCCAGAAGTTAGGCGTGAATGCCGCACAAATGGAACTGCTGGCCAGTCACGAAATCCAGCATCTGCCGCACGTGCAAGGCGGCAGCCAGCCCTATCTGTCGAATGACTCCAACCAAGTACTGGTGCGCGCCACCGAACTATCGCAGAAGATGGGCGATGAGTTTGTCAGCGTAGAGCCTCTGCTGCTGGCGCTGCTGAGTGTCAGCTCCACGGCCAGCCGCCTCATGAAAGATGCCGGCTGCAACGAGCGCGACATGCAGGCCGCCATTCAGGAGCTGCGCCAAGGGCAGCGGGTACAGTCTCAGTCGGCCGATGCCAACTACCAGAGCTTAGAGAAATATGCCAAGAACTTAGTAGACCTCGCCCGCCAGGGCAAGTTAGACCCCGTTATCGGGCGTGATGAAGAGATACGCCGCGTGTTGCAGATACTGAGCCGCCGCACGAAGAACAACCCCATACTGATTGGCGAGCCCGGCACAGGCAAGACCGCCATTGTCGAGGGGCTGGCGCAGCGCATTGTGCGCGGCGATGTGCCTGAAAACCTGAAAGACAAGCAGCTCTACTCGCTCGACATGGGCGCACTGGTGGCTGGCGCCAAGTACAAGGGCGAGTTTGAGGAGCGCCTGAAGAGCGTGGTCAACGAAGTAACGAAGTCAGAAGGCCGTATCGTGCTGTTTATAGACGAGATTCACACACTCGTGGGTGCTGGCGGCGGCGAGGGAGCCATGGATGCGGCCAACATCTTGAAGCCGGCGCTGGCCCGTGGCGAGCTGCGCGCCATTGGAGCTACGACTCTCAACGAGTACCAGAAATACTTCGAGAAGGACAAGGCACTGGAGCGCCGTTTCCAGACAGTCATGGTCGATGAGCCCGATGAGCTGAGCGCCATCTCGATACTCCGCGGTCTGAAGGAGCGTTACGAGAGCCACCACAAGGTGCGCATTCAAGATGATGCCTGCATTGCCGCCGTGCAGCTATCGGAGCGCTACATCACCGACCGTTTCTTGCCCGACAAGGCCATCGACCTGATGGATGAGGCCGCCGCCAAGCTGCGCATGGAGCGCGACTCCGTGCCAGAGGAGTTAGACGAAATCACGCGCAAGCTCGCCCAGCTCGAAATCGAGCGCGAGAGCATCAAGCGCGAGACACCGCCCGCCTCACCGACCTCACCTGCTGCACCTACCACACCTACTGAGCCCACCTCTCCTTCCCAGAAACTCGCCCAGCTCGACCGTGACATTGCCGAACTGCGCGACCAGGAGACCCAGTTCCGTGCCAAGTGGGAAGGTGAGCGCCAGCTCATCAATGCCATTCAGCAGTCCAAGCAGTCTATCGAGACACTCAAGCAAGAAGCCGAGCGCGCCGAGCGCGAGGGCGACTACGGCCGCGTTGCCGAGATTCGCTACTCCAAGCTAAAGGCACTTGAGGACACCATGGCGCAGCAGTTCGACACGCTTAACACCCAGTTCTCTGACCGAAGCGTGCGCGAGGATGTTACGGCCGATGACATTGCCGAGGTGGTCAGCCGCTGGACTGGCATTCCCGTAAGCCGCATGATGCAGAGCGAGCGCGAGAAGCTGCTTCATCTCGAAAGCGAGCTGCACCGGCGTGTCATTGGCCAGGAAGAGGCCATCACCGCCGTTTCCGATGCCGTGCGCCGCAGCCGTGCCGGCCTGCAAGACCCGAAGCGCCCCATTGCCAGCTTCATCTTCCTCGGCACTACAGGTGTCGGCAAGACCGAACTGGCCAAGACCTTGGCAGAGTATCTGTTCAACGATGAGAGCATGATGACACGCATCGACATGTCTGAATATCAGGAGAAGCACACCGTCAGCCGGCTCATCGGCGCGCCTCCGGGCTATGTGGGCTATGACGAGGGCGGGCAGCTGACTGAGGCCGTGAGGCGCAAGCCCTACTCCGTGGTGCTGTTCGACGAGATAGAGAAGGCTCACCCCGATGTCTTCAACATTCTGTTGCAGGTGCTGGACGACGGCCGCCTGACTGACAACAAGGGGCGCACCGCCAATTTCAAGAACACCATCATTATCATGACTTCAAATGCGACCCGCGAGCAGCTGCGCCAGACCATGCGCCCCGAGTTCCTAAACCGCATTGACGAGATTATCACCTTCCAGCCGCTGACACGCGACCAGATTGCCGATGTGGTGCGCCTGCAGATAGAGAAAGTCAAGACCATGCTGGAGCCGCAGGGCTTCAGGCTTGAAGTAACGCCGCAGGCCATCGACTACTTAGCGCAAGAGGGTTACGCCCCCGAATACGGTGCCCGCCCCGTGAAGCGTGCCATACAGCAGTTGGTGCTGAACGACCTGTCAAAGAAGCTGTTGTCTGGCGAGATTAACCGCGAAAGCCCAATTATCGTTGACGAGTTCGGCGACGGGCTGGTATTCAGGCAGTGATTTCTTGATTTTTCTTGTAGGTTGAGTAGGTGTAGTAGGTTTGGTAGGTGCAGTAGGGGCGGCACCCTACCAAACCTACTATACTTACTGCACCTACCGAGCCTATTACACCTACCTGAAACCAACCCAAAAACCCACTCCACCTACAGCCCCCTTACCGCCTTTTCTCAAAAAATAAAGTAAAAAAGCAAAAAAAATGGGGAGCTTTTTTCGTTTTTATCAAACTTAAATCGTAACTTTGCACCCAAAACTAATCTGAAAACAACAAGGGAAATCCAAAAATTTCCAGATATAAACAACATTTTATAAACTAAAACAATTACAAACATGAAGAAAAGATTACTGATGCAACTTCTGGTTGTGGTATGTGCAGTAAGTGCTTACGCAGTGAACGTGGGCGAATACCTGTACTCTGCCAAGGCCAAGTTTAAGGTGACGGGTGCAAACCAAATCACCAATGGCGACTTCACTGTTGGCGACGGCTACGAAGGCTGGAGCAGTGAGGTTGCAGGACCTGTCAGCGGCGAGACCTGGGGCATCCAGAACGCTGCCGGCCCCAATGGCGAGAACGCCATTGTCAGCCGCATTGCTACCGCCGACGAGGGCACACACCTGTTCCGCGCATGGCAGCTGCCCGCCGGTACTTACGCCGTGTCATTCTGGATTAAGGGTGCCAGCGCAGGCAACACATCTGTGCCATACGCCAACAGCAGCAACACCCTGTACTACACAGACAAGAACAACTTTGTTGCCTTCTTCAAGAACAAGGTTGGCACCAACGACATTGTGCTGGCCGACGGCGACTCTCCCGTTTCAAATATCGCGAGCTTCGAGACCGAGTGGAAGCAGGTAGTCGACAGCGTGACCATTGCAGACGGCGAGTTTCTGGTGTTCGAGGCCAAGAACGTTGAGGCCGACCTGATGCTGACTGGTTTTGAGATTCACCAGGTGCAGCCCGTGTTCGACACCCGCATTCTGGAGCGCCAGCTGGACTACCTGAACAGGCTGATGGCCGAGGACGGACTGCCCAACTCAAAGGACATTCTCGAGAATGCTAAGTCATACATTGAGCCGATGCTGGAATATCCCGAATTGGCTGAAGACCCCATTGCCGTGGCTCCGCTGGTAGAAGAGGTTGAGAACAGCTTTGTTCAGTTCCTCGATGCCAACGCCGGCGACACCAAGTCTGGCGACTGGTCGACACGCGGCTACGTAAACTTCAACAACCTGAACAATGCAACGATTGCAGGCAGCTGGAAGACACTGGGCGACCGCTGGGGCTTCTCTCCCAACGACGGCTCGCTGGAGCGCCCCGCAGGCGACGGCTACGTGGCTACCTGCGGTATTCAGACCAGCTACAACCACGAGAACAAGGGTGTGATGGTAGAGCGCGCTGACCTGAAGCCCGGCAAATACCTGTTCAAGATTGAGGCACAGGCCGTGGCTGCAGCCAACATGGCAGCCCCCTACGGCTCTGACAACTCACGCCCCGTGATTGGCCCCAAGCTCTGGGTCGGCAAGGACACCGTGACCTTCGAGAACGAGGCACTGAACGACGACTACTGGAAGATTTTCTATGTTATCTCTGAAGTGGCCGAGGGCGACACCGTGCGCGCCGGCTTCATGTTCCCCAACTATACCGACGGCAAGGGTGGCCGCTACAGCCTCCGCAACCCGGAATTCCGCCTGCTGGGCAAGTCTACCACCGAGCTGGCTTGGGAAATGTCTGCTGCCAACGCCATTGCACAGCAGGTTGAGCTGAAGAGCCGCCTCGACAACTACATGAACGACGTGGCTGCCCAGCCATGGGGTAAAGACTCACTGCAACTGGCTATCAATGCTGCCCAGGCTGTCTACGACGACTCGCAGACCAAGCTGAAGAATGACGGCAGCTATGAGAACAAGCTGACCGCCGTGACTACCGAAGGCAGTAGTAACATTCCCGTGACCGAGGCCGGTGCCGAGGAACTGGATGCCCTGAGACAGTCACTGCTCGACCAGGTGAACGCCATGGGGCGCGCCAAGAACTGGGTGATTAGCATCAACAGCATCTCTGCCGAGCTGCAGTCTGCCATAGATGCAGGTAACGCTTCGCTCAGCAACGATGCCTTCGCCGGCGTATCTGCCGGTCTGCGCACCAGTTTGCAGAATGCCGTTAGCGCCGGCCAGGCTCTGATTGACGGCATCAGCACCATCGACGGCATTGCCGAGGCACAGGCCAAGAACGCTGAGTTCCAGGCTGCCATTGATGACATCTACGATGCCAAGGAGGCTTACGAAATGGTGGCTGCCAACCGTGCCAACCCGACCAAGATGCGCGTTCAAAACCTTGACATGGCGGCATGGGGCTCTACCCAGAATGTCAGCACCAGCGAGGATTTGAAGGTCAGCAACAACTGGAACTTCACAGGTGGTAACAGCTTCAAGCAGTGGCAGCTGGGCCGCGACTCTGTGGTCTACACCGGCAATGACGGCTGGAACCTCAACCAGTGGCGCGGCAACACGGTCAGCCCGAATGGTAAGGCACAGCTCATTGCCAAGCTGACACAGCCGGGTCTCTATGAGTTCCGTTCTAAGGCTTATGCCATGAACGACAATGTGTCTCAGTATCTGGCGATTGCCAAGATTGTCAACGAATATATCTATATAGAGGAAGATGACGACTACGTACAGATGTCTGTCGACACCATCTATCATCCCAATGTCCGCCTGTTCTTCGGCGTGATGGCTAACCCCGACTCTGTGACCATCTCTAAGAGCGTAGCCAATACGGGTGGCACCAACGGCGCAGCCAACTCTTCTTACATCAATGTGAACTGCAACACCCCGTGGTCTTACTCTGTCTTCTATCTGAAGACTGACAACAACGAGGTGGAGGTTGAGCTGGGTCTCGAGGCATTCGACAATGTCGACAGGGCTGGTGCCAACGGCTTTGGCTTCGGCGACTGCGCACTGTACTATGTAGGTGATGAGACACAGTATATTGCAGACACCAAGGCCGACCTGACTGCCGAGATTGCCAGCGCCAAGGCACTGCCACAGTACACAGATAAGGACTACAACTGGATTGTACGCAAGCTGGACCGTTACATTAAGGATAGCGAGGCAGCCACAACGGCTAAGGACTTGCAGAACGCCTACCTGAGCATCTGCGAGATGGCAGCCCTGCTCCAGCTCACGCCTGAGGCTGTTGGCATTCAGGAGGTGAAGGGTGCTGAGGAAGCACAGACCGCCGCTCCCGCACGCCAGGGTGTCTACTCGCTCACAGGCGCTAAGCTCAACGGCGACGTGAAGAGCCTGAAGCCCGGCCTCTACATTATCAATGGCAAGAAATACGTTGTTAAATAACTTAATTATTAATCAATTAAAACAAAAACAAAAATGAAAAAGAGTTTATGGATGTTTGCCGCTATGACATGCGGCCTCGCACTCACTTCGTGCGACACAAGTGACAATCCCTCAGGTCCTGGTGTTCCTCCCGTAGAGACCCCTACCTCACTGGTGTTTGACTTTGAAGACGAGAGCCTTGATGCTTTCACGGTGGCTGATGCCAGCAAGATTGCAGCTGCTGTTGTCGACGACGAGGACAATGGAACAAAGGTGGCTTCGTTCACCCGCAGTGGCTCAAGCGGCTTCGGTTTTGTGAGCTACACCTCTGAGGAATTGGAGAACGCTACCAAGCTGAATGTGTCTTTCGACTTCAACATTCCTGCTGAGATTCTGGGTCAGTCAGCTATCGCTATCGGCGATGCTTCTGTACACAATGCTGCAACTGGTGGCTTTGACACAAATTCAGGCCAGTATGGCTACGGCACCAATGGCTGTATCTTCTACATGGGTGCATACCGTGGCAAGGCTTACGGTGGCGGCAACGAGAACTATTTCCAGATCAACGGTCTGCCCGCAGCTGCTTCTGCTGAGGAGCATCCCGCTACCGACATCTGGGGCAAGTGGTTCCACGCTGACATTGATGTTGACGTGACTGCCAAGACCGTCAGCTACACCATCTCTACTGGTGACGAAGTTTACTTCCAGGGCGACACGACCTTCGTTAGCGACCAGGCTCAGGCTGCTACCCAGCTGTCTCTTTACATTGGCTACGCTGGTACTTACCTGCTCGACAATGTGAAGCTGACTAAGGTGGCTTCTGACCCCAGCATCAAGTATGCTAACTACACCATCAGCTACGTTGACACCGAGGGTAACCCCATCCCCGAGGAGCTGAAGACCACTATCACACGCCGCGCTAAGGTAGGCGAAGCCATTGTGCTGCTCGATGCAGACAAGGCTAACTTCACCAATGCTGATGGCTCTGTGAAGTACACCTATCAGTCTGACAATGCCGAGGGTGCAACCGTTACAGCTGCTGGCACAGAGATTAAGATTGTGTACGCTGTTGCTGAGGCTGACAA
>JAFLSH010000250.1 GCA_022511055.1 Prevotella sp.
TTTCTAAAGTGCCGCTTTTTTCCCGAAACTCATGGAGTTTTTGGGCAAAAAGTGCCGAGTTTTTTGGCTACACTCTGTGCGGCCTACTCGGCGCGAGGCGACTATTTCTTGCGCACGTTCTTCTTCTCGGCCGGCTTCTCGGTGGCGGCGGGCTTGTCGATGCCCACCAGCTCAACATCGAAGATGAGAGCGCTGTAAGGCTTAATCTGACCTGAGTTGCGGTCGCCGTAGGCCAGCTCCTGGGGGATGTAGAGCTGCCACTTCGAGCCAACGGGCATCATGGTGAGAGCCTCGGTCCAGCCCTTGATGACCTGGTCGGGGCGGAACGTTGAGGGCTTGTCGCCATGGCGGGCCGAGGCATCGAAGACGGTGCCATCGATGAGGCGGCCTTCGTAGTTGACCTGTACCTTGTCGGTCAGCTGCGGCACCTCGCCCTCGCCCTTGACCAGCACTTTGTACTGCAAGCCGCTCGGAGTGACTATCACGCCGTCTTTCGTGGCGTTCTCGGCCAGGAACTTCTTGCCTGCCTCGCGGTTAGGGCCGTAGAGCTTCTCTTCCTTGGCCAGTTTGTCGGCCTGCTGCTTCTTCTGGAAATAAGCCTCGGCATCGGCCTGGCGGAAGTGGGTGGTGTCGTTGGTCACGGCATCAGTGAAGCCGCGGTAGAAGACATCGGCAATGATGGAGTCGGGCGAGTCCGTGAACTCATTGGTGATGCCGGGCAGCATGCGGCTGTTCACCTGGTCGGCTATCTGCAGACCGGCTATGTAGGCTTTCATCTGCGGATTGTCGCCGGCCTTCACGCCCTCCATGAATCCCCGCACGAAGTCGGCCATGTAGGTCGTGTCGACTCCCTGCTGCTGTTGCAGGAAGGGAATCAGGCCGTTGGTCACGGTCATGCCGCCGGTGTAGCTCACGGAGTCGGAGCCGCTGACCAGCTGAATGGGGCTGGGCGTGGCGGCCACGGGGGCTGCGGGCTCCTCGACCTTCTTCTTTTTCTTGGCGGCCTGTGCCGTATTCAAAGAAACACTCGCCAAGAGGGCGAGTGCTAAAAAGATGGTTTTCTTCATGACTGGCTTATCGCTTGGGGTTCACTTCAAGGAGTTCAATCTTGAAAATCAGCATGGAGAAGGGCTTAATCAGGCTCTGCTCGCGCTCGCCGTAAGCCAGCTCCTGCGGAATGTAGACTTCCCACGTAGAGCCTGCGGGCATGTGGACCATGGCGTCTGTCCAGCCCTTAATGGTCTGGTTGCAGCGCAGGGTGATGGGCTCGCCGCGCTTGTATGAGCTGTCGAACACGGTGTCGTTGAGCAGTCGGCCCTCGTAGTGTACCTTGACAAGCGAGGTGTCTGAGGGAATGGCGCCCGTGCCTTCCTTGATAACCTTATACTGCACACCGCTGGGCAGGGTCACCACGCCGTCTTTCTTGCCGTTCTCGGCCAGGAACTTCTCGCCGGCCTCCTTGTTGGGGCCGTAGACCTTCTCCAGCTCCTTGGCCTTGATTTCCTGCATCTTGGTGCGAGCCACAATCTCGGCCTGGTCCATAGACATGAGACCCTTCTTGCCAGTAGTGCCGCTGATGAAGCCGGCCATGAAGTTCTTCAGCGAGATAGTCTTCGTTGAGTCTTCGCCGAACACTTCGTGGTTGATGCCCTTCACCATCTGGTTGCTGATTTGCTGGCCAATCTGGATACCGGCGTAGTAGGCGGCCTTCTTCTTGTTGTCGCCAGCGTTGGCACCCTCGTTCAGACCCTTGATAAACTGGTCCATGTATGCCGTGTCGACACCGAGACGGCCTACAAGATACTCCTTCAGACCGTTGGTCTGGGCCATACCGATGGCATAGCTCATAGAGTCAACATCGCTCTTCAGGTTAGCCTTCGGAGCCCCATTGCCACAGGCGGTGAAGCCAGCAGCCACAATAGCCATAGCGGCTACAATCGTTAACTTTTTCATGATTGTCTTGTTTTTCTTTTTTTATAATAATTGTTTTTTGATTTCTGTTCGCTGTCTTCCCGCTTATCCCACGACCTGTATCAGCTCCACATCGAATATCAGTGCGGCAAAGGGGGGAATGGATGCGCCGGCGCCGCCCTCGCCGTAGGCCAGGCGGTAGGGAATGAAGAAGCGGTACTTGGCACCCTCCTGCATCAGCTGCAGACCCTCGGTCCAGCCGGCAATGACCTGCTGCAAGCCGAAGGTGGCGGGCTCGCCGCGCTGAATGCTGGAGTCGAACACCGTACCGTCAATGAGGAAACCTTCGTAGTGGCACATCACGCTGTCCCTGGCGGTCGGCTTCTTGCCCGTGCCTTCCTTCAGCACCAGGTATTGCAGACCGCTGGGCAGGGTTACCACCCCGTCTTTCTTGGCGTTCTCGGCCAGATACTTCTCGCCTGCCTCCTTGTGCGCCTTGCCCTGCTCGGCGCGCTTGGCGTTCATCTCCTGTTCCTGCTTGGCAAAATACTCCTGCACAATCCGCTGTGCATCACGGTGCTGAACTTTCAGCTCGTTGCCTGCAATCACGTCTTTGATGGCCGTGGCAAAATCGTCAATGTTCAGTCCAGATGCACCCATCTGTAACAACTGCTGACCAATGCCCAGTCCCAAAGCGTAGCTCACTTTATCCATGCTCTCTTGTAATAATTAATGTGTATAATTTCCGAAAATCGGCTGCAAAGTTAGCAATTTTAAGCCACAGAACGGAAAGATTAACACAGATTAACGATAACTCTGTGTGAAAGTCTGTGAAATCTGTCGGTCTTTTTGTATATTTGCACCGAATTTACAAACAAAAGCGTTATGAAGAAGATAGTCGTATTGACAGGTGCAGGCATGTCAGTGGAGAGCGGTCTGAAGACCTTCCGCGATGCCGATGGACTGTGGGAGAACTACCCTGTGGCCCAGGTGGCTACACACGAAGGCTGGGAAGCAGACCCCACGCTGGTGACAAATTTCTACAACATGCTGCGCCGCAAGTGCTGGGGTGCCAAGCCCAACGAGGGCCACCGCCTGGTGGCCGCGCTGGAAGAGCAGTACAATGTGGTGGTGGTGACCCAGAACGTCGACAACCTGCACGAGCAGGCCGGCTCTTCTCATGTCATCCACCTGCACGGCGAACTGATGAAGGTGTGTTCGAGCCGTGATGTCGACAACCCGCGCTACCACATCACGCTAACGCCCGAGAACTGCGAGGTTGAGCCCGGCACAAAGGCCGGAGACGGCTCGCTGCTCCGCCCGTTCATTGTCTTTTTCGGCGAGGCCGTACCCAATATCACCGTGGCAGCCGAGCATGTGCAGCAGGCTGATATTCTGATAGTTATCGGCACATCTCTCAATGTCTATCCGGCAGCCGGCCTGCTGCACTACGCCCACCCCTCTGCGCCCATCTACCTGATAGACCCCAACCCCATCTCGGCCGGCGAGCGCGTACAGCAGATTCAGAAAGGTGCCTCTGAGGGCATGAAGGAACTGTACGCCCAGCTGATGAAGCCGTAAGTGGCAGCAAGGCTTGCAAGTAAATTGCATATTCCTGCAATTCGGCGGGGAATATGC
>JAFLSH010000251.1 GCA_022511055.1 Prevotella sp.
AAGTAGGAAGGGCTGGAGAAGCCCACGGTGTAGCACACGTCGCTAATCTGGCGCTCCGGGTCGCGGAGCATCTGGGCGGCCCGCTTCAGCCTGACAATCTGAATCATCTCGTTGGGCGTTACGTCTGCCAAGGTCTTGATTTTGGCAAAGAGGCCGCTGCGCGAGATGGCCAGCTGCTCGGCCAGGAAGTTGACGTTCAGGTCGGGGTTGGCGAAGTTCTCCTCTATCAGCCTGTTCATCCTGACCAGGAAGTCGTTGTCGGTCTCGTTGCTGGCTATCTGTGTCACAGGCTCCAGCGGCTCCGTGGCAAAGCGCTCGCGCAGCCGGCGGCGCATTTCCAGCATGTTGCGGATGACTCCCTCAAGGTATTGTATGGAGAAAGGCTTTTCGATGTAGGCATCCGCCCCCACGCCCATGCCCTGAACCTTCGAGCTGTTGTCGGTCTTGGCCGTCAGCATGACAAAGGCGATGTGGCTGGTGAGCGGATTCTGCCGCACCCGCCGGCACAGCTCCGCACCGTCCATCCGCGGCATCATCCAGTCGCTGACAATGAGGTCTACCTCGTTGTCGGCCAGCTTGGCCAGCGCCTCTATGCCGTCCTGGGCCGTCAGCACGCGGTACTGCCCGCTGAAGTGGCGTGTCAGGAAGTCGACCATGTCCTCGTTGTCGTCGACCACGAGCATCTGGCGCGTGGCAGCGCTGGGCGTGCCGACCGTGACGGGCGTGTCCTCTGCCGCGGCTATCGGCAGCGCCTCGGCGACAGGCTCCTGGACTGCCTGCGAGGTGGGCAGCGTGACGATGAACGTAGCCCCCCGCCCTAACTCCGACTCCACGCTGACGGTGCCGCCGTGCTGGTCGACAATGTCCTTGACGATAGACAGGCCGATGCCGGTGCCGGGCTTGTTGTCGGCCGCCTGGTAGAAGGGCTGGAAGATGCGCTCGCGGTCGTCTGGCCTGATGCCCACCCCGTCGTCGGCCACCTCGATGCGGAAACGGCTGCCGTCGGGCTCTTCGTAGCATCGCACCTCCACCTTCGTCTTCGTGTATTTGCTGGCATTGGTCAGCAGATTGCTGACCACCTTGGTGACCGCCTCCGCATCGACTATGGCCGTGAAGTGTTCATCGGGATAGTCCACGGAGAACGCCTTTCCGTTCTGCGCAAACGTAGGCGCAAACCGCTCGCAGACACAGCGCAGCAGCTGGCCGATGTTCTGCGGTGCGAAGCGCATGGGCGCCGCCCGCTTTTCCACCTTGCGGAAGTCGAGCAGCTGGTTGACCAGATTCAGCAGCCGCTGGGCGTTGCGGTCGATAACGTCGAGTGAAGTCCTGAGTTCGGCGGCGCTGACCTTGCCCATGCCGTCCTCGTCAGGCCCCATGCTCCCCCTCAGCTTCTCCAGCGGCCCGATGATGAGCGACACAGGCGTGCGGATTTCGTGGGCAATGGTGGTGAAGAAGTTGAGCCGTGCCTCGCGCGCCTCCTGTTCCTTGGCCTCCGACAGCCGCCGGATGGCCTGCCGATGCTCCCGCTCGGCCCTGCGCAGCCTGAAGCGCACGTAGTACCAGATAGCCCCCAGCACCAGGAGCAGATAGAACAGCCTGGCCGGCCACGACCACCAGAAGGGCGGGCTGACGACAATCTTGAGCGTGGCCTCGCCGTCGGACCACACGCCGTCATTGTTAGTGGCCTTCACCTTAAAGGTGTAAGTGCCCGGCGGCAGGTTGGTATAGGTGGCCTTCGTCTGCGACCCCACGTAGTTCCAGTCGCGGTCGAAGCCCTCAAGGCGGTAGGCGTACTGGTTTTTCGCCGGCGAGACGTAGCTCAGGGCGGCATAGCTCAGACTGAACATGCGGTCGCTGTAGCTCAGCTGGAGCGACTCGCCGTCGACGGTCGACAGCGGCAGCAGCTTCTCGCCCACCTCTACAGAGCGGTTGAACACCTCGAGCCCGGTAATGTAGACCGGCGGCTGCACGGTGTTGGTCTTGATGGCTGAAGGCAGGAATCGGCTGTAGCCGTTGACGGTGCCGAAATAGATGTAGCCCTTGGAGTCGCGGTAGCCGGCATTGGGCTGGAACTGAAGCCCCACCAGACCGTCCTCGCGCGTGAAAGCCACACTCTCGCCTGTCCGCTGCGACACCTTCAGCACGCCCTTGGCCGTACCGAGCCAGAGGTCGCGCTCCGTGGCCGCCTCCACCAGACTGCTGACGGGCAGGTCGTTCACCTGACGGAAATTGTCGGTCTTGGGCTGGTAGAGGCAGAGCCCTCCCTGCGTGGCCACCCACAGGTGGCCGCTGCGGCTGACGAGGATGCCGTTCACCTCGTCGTTGCTCAGCGAGTGCTTGTCGTCAGTGTGCTTGTATTGTGTCCACTTCTTGTTGTTGAAGGCATAGAGCCCCGCCCCCTGTGTGGCAAGCCACAGGCGCATGCCGTCTGGGGCAAGCGCCATGCTGATGACCATGCCGTCGAACTTCCTGATGAGTTCAAAGCGGTCGTTCAGCTCGTTGTAGAGGCACAACCCGTCCATGGTGGCCACCCACAGGCGGTGCCGCCCGTCGATGAGCATGGCATAGCTGCTGTTGTCGTTCAGCCCGTCGCTGGTCGTGTAGTGGCGCAGCTGACCGTCTTTCAGGCGGTAGACACCGCCGGAGTAAGTGCCTATCCAAAGGCAGTCGTAGTCCTCGTAATCGTCGTAGATGACCTCGTGTACGTTCTCGCGCGACAGGACTTCGCGCCCCGCATAGTCGGTCTCCACGCCGTCGACCAGACAGATGAGCCCCGCATCGTCGCTGGCCACCCACAGGCGGCCCTTGCTGTCTTCGCAGAAGCGTGAGATGACGTGACCCTCGTGCCGCTCGAAGCGGTTGGACACGCTGCTCATGTAGTACACGCCATTGTAGAACGTGCCAACCCACAGGCCACCCTCGCTGTCGAGTACCATGGAGTAGACGAACTTTGGCGCATCCCACAACGCGGCGCGCCGTTCCCGGCGGTCGTAGGCCACCAGCCCCTCGTCGCACCCTATCAGCAGATAGCGGTCGTCATACTCAAACAACTTGTGGATGTGGAATCCCAGGTGGTCGCGCTGCGGACTAAGCACCTGTTCCGGCCTGCCGTCGGCCGACATCAGCATAAGCCCCTGTTCCCACGTGCCTATCCACAGCCGGCCGTCGCGCGTCTGAAGCCTGTCGCCGCGCCCCGTCTGCTCCGTCTTCTCGCCCCTCAGCCGTCTGAACTGCTCGGTGCGGGGCGTAAAGCTGAACACGCCACTCTCTGTGCTGACCACCAACGAGTCGCCGTCGGCGCGCAGCGACATGATGAACTGGTTGATGCCGTTTCCCGGAATTCTGAAAGTCCTGACTTCCACGCCGTCATAGCGGCACAGTCCGTTGTCAGTGCCTAACCAGAGGAATCCCTTCTGGTCTTGCACCATATTGCGTACCGTGTTCGACGGCAGACCGTCATCGACGGTCAGCCGTCTCTGCAACTGCCGGTTTTGGGCTGGCGCAACAGCGGCAGCGAACAGCAGCACCGTCAGTAGAAATGCCAATTT
>JAFLSH010000252.1 GCA_022511055.1 Prevotella sp.
ATCTTCAGTGTCTCGCTCACGTTGACATCGGGGTAGAAGCTGTCGCCGTGTTTGTAGATGAGGCGAAGGCCCTTGTACGCCGAGGGAACTTTCAGGGTCTCTAACAAGTGCCACCTGGGCATCCCGAAGTCGTAGGACTCGCCGCTGAGGATGAGCCGGCCCGAAACGCGGTCGAAGCGGTAGTAGCCACCGCCTATGCACTGGTCGCCCGGCTGCAGCAAGTCTTTGTGCAGGTTGACCATGCCAAGACGGAAGATGCCATCCATGGTGATGATAAACTTTGGTGCATTCATTTCTCGTAGTGTTTTATTGCTGTTTCTATGAGTTCTCTGTCGGCCATGAAAGCCTTGTATGCGGTCTTGACCAGCCCCCAGTTCCATGTCATCAGCCCGATGCCCAGACACTTCCGCAAGGTTGGCCACAGGGTGTTGCGGTTGGTGCGCAGATAGTCTTTCACTATCTCGGCATGGCTGACACCGTACGACTTGAGCAGGGCCATGCTGACAATGCCTGTTCGGTCTTTCCCCGCCGTGCAATGGTAGAGTGTGCATCTGCCGCTGGCCGCATTCGCCCTGAGCATGGCCACCACCTTGTCCAGTTGGGCGCGGCTGTATTCGTCTGCCACAATGTCTGTGTAGAGTGCCTTGAAGTCAGGCACCATCTCCCTCAGCTTCTCCGGGTGCTTGCGGAGGCTGCGGATGATGGCCATTGGGTCTGAGCCTGTCTCGTGGGTTATCCCGATGGCGGCATCTCTCAGCAGGGGCACTTGCCGATATTCCACGCCTTCGGGCAGCGGGTCTGGGTATTCCGCTGCCTCTATGGGCGTTCTGAGGTCGATGACGCACTTGACGGCGTACCGCCTGCAGAGTTCGGCACACGCCTCTTTCGTGAGTATGCTGAGTTTTCCGCAGCGGATGAACAGGCCGGCCGGCATGGCACTGCCATCGGGCAGGGCTATGCCCCCAAGGTCGCGCAGATTCAGTTCCCTATGCTTTCCCATATCTCACAACTTGGGCGGGCCGGGCTACGGTTTTTTCATGGTCTGGCATTTGCGCCGTGCCATTTCCCCGGCAAATGCCTCTTCGCCGTGTTCCCTGATGTACCGTATGCAGGCCGGGCGGTCTGAACGGAACAACAGGCTGAAGAGCCTGCCCATGAAGTTGGCGTGTTTTCCACACTCCGTGACACTCGTTGGGCACTCGGCGCAGGTGTGGAATCCCTTTTCCTCGCAGCACTTGCGTATCTTGCACCACGCGGCCTTCTCGTTCCCCTTGCAGCCGGGGCATTTCTCTGTGAGGAACTTGCGGCAGGCACCGCAGTACAGGCCGCAGGCGGCGATTTGTTCGGTATTGGCTATGATGGGCTTCATGTGTAATCCTATTTCAGCGCGGCCTTGACGTTGGTTACCATATCCTTGTGGCTCTCATCTGGCTCGGTGAGCTTGGAGGTCAGCGCGACTTCGCCCGCCTTGTCTTTGGTAGAGAACGTGCCGGCGTAGGTGATGGTGCTGGCTTGGTAGAGTGTGGCCTCTACGACGACACGGTAGGTGCCTGCCGGCACGGAGCGACCCTGCTGGTCGGTGAAATCCCAGTTGAAGGTCTGCACGCCGTTGGCCTGCGGCGTAGCACCCGTGAAGGCATCGAGCTGCTGGTCAGAGAGGTCGTTGGCCTTCACGGCCTTGACCCACGCGGGCACGCAGTTGGGGCGCTTGATGTAGCCGCGCATGGGCTGCTCGTTGCCGCGGACACGCCCTTTCGTGGTGTACGAGGTGACGAACAGCGTTTTCACGACCTCGCCCTTTTCGTTTTCAATCCACACGGCATACTGGTTAGAGCCGGGGCCGGCCTGCCGCTGATAGTTGAACGACACTTCAAGGCCGCTGGCCTTGGCACTTTTCTTGGTCTGCGCCATGGGTGGCAGGCACACCAGCAGGGCGGCGAGAATGGCAATGGAAATTTTCTTCATAGCTTTCTTTTTCTTATAAACATTCCTAATTATCGGCACAAATATACTGAAAATTCCGCGAATATCACTAATTTTGCACCCTGATTTAAGTGATATTTGCAATATATGGGGCAATTTGGCGACAAACTGTATCAGGACTTGCAACACTCCCGTGCCGCGGGGGTGGCGCTGACCTACATTTTCCACAGCGGCTTCGCGCTGGAGACGGAGCAGGCCATTCTGGTCTTTGACTACTGGCTTGACCCCGCCTGCGTGATGCCTTCCCTGCTGCGTAGGCCCAAGCCCCTGTACGTGCTGGCCAGCCACTTCCACGAAGACCACTTCACGAAGGACATCTTTGAGTGGCGGCAGCAGCGGGCGGACATCACCTACATACTCTCAAAGGACATCTACAGGCACCGGCGGGCACGGAGGATGGATGCCGACGTGTGGCTGTGCAAGGGCGGCTTCTGGACAGACGGCACCGTGTCGGTCTGGGCCCAGGGCAGCACGGACAGCGGTGTCTCGTGGGTGGTGGAGACCGGGGGCAGGCGCGTGTTCCACGCCGGCGACCTGAACAACTGGTACGCCAAGTTCCTGGCGGATGCCGTGCCCGGCCAGACGATACACAGCGACGAGACAGGCGAGGACATTGACCCCATAGCCCACGAGAAGCGCTTCCTGGGCAAACTGAAGGACATTCGCAAGGTGGCAGACGGCTTCGACATAGCCATGTTTCCCGTCGACGGGCGGGTGGGCAACGGCTACACCCGTGGCGCCCGCCAGTTCATTGAGCGTTTCCGCGTGGGGCTGTTCGTGCCCATGCACTTTGCCGGCAGCGGCTTCGAGTCGGCCTGGCGCTTCAGTGACTATGCCGCCGAAAGGAACGTGCCCTTCTGGGCCATCAGCCGCAACGGCGAGACGATAGAGATACCTGACCGAGCGACTGCCCGATAAGAAAGGCAGGCGGTACGACCGGGGAAGGCGAAGAAATGAAGTGGTAACGAAAACGTAAGGATATGGAGACACGGAAACACATAGCCGCAGAGAAGAAGCGGTGCAACAGCCACAACTGCGCGCAGGCCATTCTGCACACCTATGCCGACGTGGCGGGCATCAGCGAGGCAGACAGCATGGACATGGCCGCCGCCTTCGGTGCCGGCATGGGCAACATGGAGGGCACTTGCGGCGGGCTGGTGGGTGCCGGTCTTGTGCTTGGGATGGCCAATAAGGACAAGGCCAAGACCATGCGGCAGATGCGCCAGGTCATGGAGCAGTTCCGGTCGCGGAACGGCGCCACCCAGTGCAAGCTGCTGAAGGGTGTCGGCGCGGGAGCGCCGCTCCGTGAGTGCCCCGGCTGCGTAGCCGACGCCGCCGAGCTGTTGGAGGAACAGCTTACACAGGACAATCACCCGTTTTAGACCCCAAAAAAGCGGCACTTTTCGACCAAAAACTCCATGAGTTTCGACAAAAAAGCGGCACTTTAGGAAAATTACTCCGTGAGTTTTGCCCGAAACTCACGGAGTAATTTCCAAAACTCCCATACTATTTTCCAAAACTCGCCGCGGTTCAGCCAGATTTGCAATC
>JAFLSH010000253.1 GCA_022511055.1 Prevotella sp.
TCTGCGGCACTTCCACATTGCCAATCTGCTTCATGCGCTTCTTGCCGCGCTTCTGTTTCTCCAGCAGCTTGCGCTTACGGCTCACGTCGCCGCCGTAGCACTTGGCAGTCACGTCTTTCCGCACCTGCTTCACCGTCTCGCGGGCAATAATCTTGGCACCAATGGCGGCCTGAATGGCTATGTCGAACTGCTGGCGCGGTATCAGCTCCTTCAGCTTCTCGCACATGCGGCGGCCGAAGGTCACGGCGTTGTCCTGGTGGGTCAGCGTAGAGAGCGCGTCAACGGGCTCGCCGTTGAGCAGAATGTCCAGCTTCACCAGCTTTGAAGGGCGGAACGAGTCGATGTGATAGTCAAACGAGGCGTAGCCCTTCGAGATGCTCTTCAGCTTGTCGTAGAAGTCAATCACTATCTCGCCCAGCGGCAGCATGAAGTGCAGCTCAATGCGGTTGCCCGACACATACTGCTGGTCCAGCAGCTCGCCGCGCTTGTCCAGACACAAGGTCATAATGGGGCCGATGTAGTCGGCGGCGGTGATGATGCTGGCGCGTATGTAAGGCTCCTCGATGTGGTCTATCATCGTCTGCTCGGGCAGCCCCGAGGGGTTGTGTACCTCTTTTTCCTCGCCCTGCTTGGTGTAGCACATGTACGACACGTTGGGCACGGTCGTAATGACATCCATGTCGAACTCGCGGTCCAGTCGCTCCTGAATGATTTCCATGTGCAGCAGCCCCAGGAACCCGCAGCGGAAGCCAAAGCCAAGTGCCACAGACGACTCGGGCTGGAACGTCAGCGAGGCATCGTTCAGCTGGAGCTTCTCCAGCGAGGCGCGCAGGTTTTCGTAGTCGGTCGGGTCTATCGGGTAGACACCGGCGAAGACCATCGGCTTCACCTCCTGGAATCCCTCGATAGCCTTGTCGCAGGGCTTGGCAACATGGGTTATCGTGTCGCCAACCTTCACCTCCTTCGAGTTCTTGATGCCGCTGATGATATAGCCCACATCGCCTGTCCGCAGCTCCTGCCGGGGAATCATGTCCATCTTGAGTACGCCTATCTCGTCGGCATCGTACTCCATGCCGGTGTTGAAGAACTTCACCATGTCGCCCTTCCTGACCGTGCCGTTCACTATCTTGAAATAGGCAATAATGCCGCGGAAGGAGTTGAACACCGAGTCGAAAATCAGAGCCTGCAACGGCGCATCGGGAGAGCCCTCGGGGTGCGGAATGCGGTCGACAATGGCATCCAGTATCTGGTCTACGCCTTCACCCGTCTTGCCGCTGGCGCGTATGATGTCAGAGGCATCGCAGCCAATCAGGTCGACAATCTCGTCTTCCACCTCGTCGGGCATGGCGCTCGGCATGTCAATCTTGTTGATGACAGGAATAATCTCCAGGTTATGGTCAATGGCCATATAGAGGTTAGAGATGGTCTGCGCCTGCACACCCTGCGTGGCATCGACCACCAACAGCGCACCCTCGCAGGCCGCTATCGAGCGGCTCACCTCGTAGCTGAAGTCGACATGTCCCGGCGTGTCAATCAGGTTCAGGATATATTTTTCGCCACCGCGCTCATATTCCATCTGAATGGCATGGCTCTTGATGGTGATGCCGCGTTCACGTTCCAAGTCCATGTCGTCAAGCATCTGTCCTTCAGTCACTTGAATGGTCTTCGTTGCTTCCAGCAGGCGGTCGGCCAGGGTCGACTTTCCGTGGTCTATGTGCGCTATGATACAAAAGTTTCTTATATGGTCCATCGTATGAGTTTTCACTTTAAAATGCAAAGATACAATAAAATTCCCTTTTCCCCCAATAATTTAGCTTTTTTTTGTAACTTTGCACCCACAAAGAAACAATTATGAGAAAAAGTATCGCACTGATAGCCTTGGCAACCCTGATGGTGGCATGCCAAGAAACACTGGAAGAGAAGGCTGCACGCGAAGCCCGGGTGTACACGGAAAAGAACTGTCCGTCGCAGCTGTCTGAGACACTGAGAATGGATAGCCTGACTTTCGACATGGCAACGCACACGCTGTTCTATTGCTACACGCTGACAGGCGCTGCCGATGTAGACAGCCTGTACGACCCCGAAAAGCTGAGGCAGACCCTGCTCGATGAGCTGAAGAACACCACCAGCATCAAAATCTATAAGGATGCAGGCTTCAACTTCGTCTACGCCTACTACTCAGAGAAGCAGCCGGGAAAGGAAATCTTCAGCGCCCAGTTCTCTGCCGCCGACTACCAGAAGAAGACTGCCGAATAAAGCCCGCCCACGCGCTCACAGCCACTTGGCTGACAGCGCGTTAGCCTGTCAGCCAAGGAGTATTTGGACTATGCGCTCTGCCGTGCGCCCATCCCATCGCTCGGGCAGCGCGCCCGGTTTCCACTCATGGGCCGTCAGCTGGGCGACAGCCTGCGAGAGTGCCTCCTGATTGCCCCCCACCAGCACATTCGTTCCTACGCTGACCGTCTCCTGATGCTCCGTATAGCTGTTCAACGTGATGCAAGGCACCTGGTTGAAGGTTGCCTCTTCGGCCACGTTGCCACTGTCGGTTATCACGCCCATGGCATGGGCTGTCAGCCAGCCAAACTCCAGATAGGGCAGCGCATCTGTCAGGTGCAGGTTTGGCGCATCGCCGCAGAGCGTGCCGACTATGTGCCGTGCCTCGCCGCGGAGCGGTGCCACAATGTCAAGTCCGCTGCCCACCACCACATCGAGCATGGCCTTCAGCTGCGCCTGGTCGTCAAGCAGGGCACGGCGATTCAGCGTCAGCACAAGGTAGGGTGTCTGGCTCAAGTCCACACCTTCGATTGCAGGCTGCTTCAGGCGGGGCAGGTTGTGCCGCAGCGTGTCCATCAGAATATTGCCCACCATGAAGGTCTGAGAGGCTTCCGACTGTTCGCGCGTAGCCACGCTGTTGCTCCGCACCCCCGCCGTGAACAGATAGTCAGACAGGGCATCAATCACCAGGCGGTTTATCTCCTTCGGCATGGTGATGTCAAACGAGCGCGTGCCAGCCACCAAATGGGCCAGCTTCAAACCACGTTTCTTGGTGACAATGGCAGCAGCCATGGTCGAAGCCAAATCGTCGACCACTACCACCACATCTGTGGGATATTCGTCAAGCCAGCGGTCGAACTCGGCCATCACGCGGCTCGTTATCTCATTCAGCCGCTGGCTGTCGACTCCCAAATAGAAGTCGGGGCGCGGCATCTGCAAATCCTCAAACAAAGAAGGCTCAAGTGTCGGGTCATCCTCGCAACCGGCAAACACCAGGCTGCACGTTGCCCCGTCGGCCTTGCTAATGGCGCGCATCAGCGGCGCCACTTTCACGAAGTTGGGTCTTGCACCCACGACAATACAAATCTTTTTCATCTTGTTGTCTTGACTTACTGTCTAAAATATCATTACTTGTATTCTGGCTCAGGCTCAGATGCCATCGGGAATTCCGTCTCGGGCATCAGCACCTCTATACTGAGCTTGCCGCCCAGCCCCTTTTCCACAATGTCAAACAGGGT
>JAFLSH010000254.1 GCA_022511055.1 Prevotella sp.
CAAGGAGCTGAAGATTTGCGACTTCAAGCGCTTCACACTCGTTGCTGAGTAATTTTCTCGCGCGAGAGAGATATGATGGTGGTGCAATCCTGAAAAGGGTTGCGCCACTTTTTCGTGGGGGAGGTTTTTGCAGGTGCGGTAGGTTTAGTAGGTGCAGTAGGTTTGGTAGGTGCGGTAGGGAAATGGCGGCTGCACCTAATCCATCATTGACAGCACAAGGTTGATTTCTTCATAAGTGACCTCTGGCGGGCAGAGCGTTTTGATGGCGGTGCGCCCCTCTGCCGTGCCTATCGTGCTGATAACTTTCAGAATGGCTTCATGATGGGATGACGGAACAAGGTCTGCCAAGGGCAGTTCGCCGCTCTTGACAAAGCGGGTCAGGTGGGTGAAGATAGTGCCTATGGTGTAGCCCCGCTCGCGGGCTATCTCTGCCGGCGACAAGCCCTGCCGGTAGAGCTGGTAGGAAATCTCCCATGTCTTTTCCTTCGGTTTCTTCGGCTCCGGCTTCGGCTTTTTCGGCTCTGGCTTCGGTTTAGGCAATTTTTGCTCCGATTTTTTTGTCTCCGGCTCCGCCTGCTGCGCGCTCCGCTTGCGCTTTGACTTCGACGTGGCACGGGCAGCAGTCAGTGTGTTCTCGTCAATGGCTTCCAGCAGGGAGTGCTGCTTCTCGTGCAGGTAGCTGCTGATGGTAAACCCCTGAACGGCCATCTTACTGAGCAAGTAGCGGCGAGAGAGTACCGCCTGGCGGAGTTCGGGCAGCGACTCGCCGTAGCGCTTCATGGCCTGCTTGTTGTTGCTCTTGACAGAAGCGGCCAGTTCCAACGGCTTGCTGAAGGTGGTGGCGAGGGTCGACTCGAAATACGAGGCGCTACGGCCGACACGCTCCAGGAAATCGGCGGCATGCAGCTGCTCGGCCGGCATCTGCCGGATGAGGGCCGCCCACTTGTCGGCCACTTCCACCACCGACTTCCGACAGCCGGCCAAAGTCCGCTTGTGCAGCTCGACCACGTTGGTGTGGCTGTGATAGAAGAACTCGGACATGAGCCGAAGCAGGTATTCCTCACGGTAGAGAATATCGCGGAAGTCGAAAAGCTCCAGCAGCAGATGGCGGTAGTACTCTTCCTTCAGCTGCGGCAGGGCTGCAATGCTCTCGCGGGCGGCCTCTTCCTGATGGCTGATGTAGCTTTCCACGCGCTGGTCAGAGATGACCGCCCGCTGGGCTATTGGCGACGACAGCACCATGCCTTCGAGGGTCTTGCAGCGGCTCAGGGCGACATAGACCTGCCCCGGCGCAAACGAGAGGTTGGCATCAATGATGGCATGGTCGAAAGTCAGCCCCTGACTTTTGTGGATGGTGATGGCCCAGGCCAGCCTGAGCGGCAGCTGGCGGAACGTTCCCAGTATCGTGGTCTCAATCTCCTTGCTCTCGGCGTTTATCTGGTACTGCACGTTCTCCCACTCCAGCGGCTCCACCTCGATTGGCTCATCATCTCCGGGGCAGAGTACCGACACCTGCTCATCGCTGATGTCGACCACCTGCCCTATGCGGCCGTTGTAGTAGCGGTGGTTGCCCGTTGGGTCGTTCTTCACGAACATGACCTGCGCCCCCAGCTTCAGCACCAGCATCTCGCTGGTGGGATAGGCATATTCGGGGAACGTGCCCTCGACCGCCGCCCGGTAGGTGAACGGATGGGCGACGAGCTTGGCCAGCTCGTTCTCGTTGTAGTGGTTGGCCAGGTTGTTGTGGGTAGTCAGGCGGATGTAGCCCTCGTTGGGCTTCGGCACAAACTGCGGGTTGCACCTGCCGTTGAGCAGCCCCAGGTCCTCGGCCGTTGGGCGGCCTTCGCGGATGTGATTCAGGATGCTGAGGAAGTGGCCGTCTTGCTGCCGGTAGACCTTTTCCAGCTGGATGGTCACGTAGTCTATCTGCTGCAGCTGCTTCGAGCCGAAGAAGTAGGGCGTATCGTAGTAGTGGCTCAGCAGCGCCTCTTCCTCTGCCGTGACGACAGGTGTCAGCTGCAACAAGTCGCCAATCATCAGCAGCTGCACACCGCCAAAGGGCTGGTAGCGGTCGCGATAGCGGCGCAGCACGGAGTCGATGGCATCGAGCAGGTCGCTGCGCACCATGGAAATCTCATCGATAATCAGCAAGTCGAGCGAGGCAATGATGCGCCGCTTCTCCTTGCCGAAGTCGAACTTGCTCTTAATCTGCGAGTTAGGGATGAACGGCGTGAACGGCAGCTGGAAAAAGGAGTGGATGGTGACACCGCCGGCATTGATGGCAGCCACGCCGGTCGGCGCGACCACTATCATGCGCTTCTTGCTGCGCTCGACCACCGTTTTCAGGAACGTGGTCTTGCCCGTTCCGGCCTTTCCTGTCAGGAAAATGCTCCGGCCCGTATGCTCCACAAACTCCCACGCGCTGGCCAGTTCCTGGTTGGACTGGAGACCGGCAACGCCCTGACTATCCATGTTGTTTTCCATACGCTTCTGCACGCCAGGCTCTTCACCCGCTCCGGGTTTTCCGGCGTTAATGAGTGCAAAATTAGAAAGAATTTGTCTCATACACATCACTTTAGGGTTTTTTAAGATATAAAAAGATGCTAACGGCCACATTTTTGGGGATTTATTGTACATTTTTGTGTAACTTTGCACCCAATATGAAGACTTTTGAAGAATTAGGCGTTAACGAGCAGATTCGGCGCGCCATTGAAGAACTGGGATTTGTACAGCCCATGCCTGTACAAGAGGCTGTTATTCCCTACCTGCTGGGGAGCGAACAAGATGTCATAGCCCTGGCACAGACCGGCACGGGCAAGACGGCGGCATTCGGCATTCCGCTTCTGCAGCGCATAGACCCGCAGCGGCGCGAGACACAGGCCGTGGTGCTTTCGCCCACGCGCGAACTGTGCCTGCAAATCGCCGACGACCTGCGCGACTTTGCCAAATACATGACGGGCATACACGTAGAGGCCGTCTACGGCGGTGCAGCCATTGAGCCGCAGATGCGCGCACTGCGCAAGGGTGTGCAAATCATTGTTGCCACGCCCGGCCGACTGATTGACCTGAAAAACCGCGGCTTCGCCCATCTGGAGCAGGCCGCCAACATAGTGCTTGACGAGGCAGACGAGATGCTGAACATGGGTTTCTCGGACAGCATCAACGAGATTTTCGAGTCGCTGCCCGCCGAGCATGCCACGCTGATGTTCTCGGCCACCATGAGCCGCGAGGTGGAGCGCGTGGCCAAGAAATACCTGACAGACTATGAGACCATAGTCGTGGGCTCGCGCAACGAGGGTGCTGAGAATGTCAACCACGTCTACTACATGGTGCAGGCCAAGGACAAGTATCTGGCACTGAAGCGCATAGTCGACTTCTACCCCCGCATCTTTGCCATCATCTTCTGCCGCACCAAGCTCGAGACCCAGGAGATAGCCGACAAGCTCATCAAGGACGGCTACAACGCCGAGTCACTGCACGGCGACCTTTCGCAGCAGCAGCGCGACCTGAC
>JAFLSH010000255.1 GCA_022511055.1 Prevotella sp.
GCAAGCACCCCGCTCCGCGTTTATTACGGCATTCATCCTGAGGAGAGGTAAAAGTAAATTTAAAAATATGAAAGTAGGTATATTAGGTGCGGCAGGCTACACGGGCGGCGAGCTGATTCGCCTGCTGCTAAACCACCCCGAGGCGGAGATAGTGTTCGCCAACTCTGAGAGCAACGCGGGCAATCTGGTCAGCGACGTGCATGAGGGTCTGGTGGGCGACACCGACCTGCGGTTTACCGACCAGATGCCCTTCGGCCAGGTCGACGTGGTGTTCTTCTGCTTCGGCCACGGCAAGAGCGAGGCATTCCTGAAAGACCACACCATTCCCGCCAACGTGAAGATTATAGACTTGGCACAGGACTTCCGCATCAAGGGCGACCACGACTATGTCTACGGACTGCCCGAGCTGAACAAGGCCGAGGTGGCCGGGGCACAGCACGTGGCCAATCCCGGCTGCTTTGCCACCTGCATACAACTGGCGCTGCTGCCCGCCGCGAAATTAGGGCTGCTGACCGCCGATGTCAGCGTGAACGCCATCACCGGCTCCACGGGTGCCGGCCAGAAGCCCGGCGCGACGACCCACTTCTCGTGGCGCAACAACAACCTGAGCATCTACAAGGCGTTCAGCCACCAGCACATAGCCGAAATCCGCCAGTCGCTGGCGCAGGCGCAGGGCAGCCTTGAGGCCGGCATCGACTTCATACCCTACCGCGGCGACTTCGCCCGCGGCATCTTTGCCACCTGCGTTGTCAAGACGACGGCCGACGGCAGCAAGGTCACGGCCGCCTACAAGGACTTCTACAGAGATGCGGCATTCACGCACTACACCGACAGCGCCATAGACTTGAAGCAGGTGGTGAACACCAACAAGTGCCTGGTACACGTGGATGTCTTCGACGGCAAGCTACTCATCACCTCGGCCATCGACAACCTGCTGAAAGGCGCAGTCGGCCAGGCCGTACAGAACATGAACCTGATGTTCGGCATCGACGAGCGGGCCGGACTGAAACTGAAAGCAAGCGCATTCTGACTATGAACTTATATGACGTATATCCCCTGTTCGACGTGAACATTGTGAAGGGGCAGGGCTGCAAAGTCTGGGACGACAAGGGCCAGGAGTATCTCGACCTCTACGGCGGGCACGCCGTTATCAGCATCGGCCACTCCCACCCGCACTACATCGACCGGGTGACCCGCCAGCTGCAGCAGATTGGGTTTTACTCAAACTCAGTCATCAACAAGCTGCAACAGGAGCTGGCCGCGCGCCTGGGGCGCATCAGCGGCTACGACGACTACCAGCTGTTTCTCATCAACTCCGGGGCCGAGGCCAACGAGAACGCACTGAAGCTGGCTTCGTTCAAGACGGGGCGCACCCGCGTGCTGTCGTGCGAGAAGGCATTCCACGGCCGCACGAGCCTGGCCGTGGAGGTGACGAACAACCCGAAGATTGTAGCCCCCATCAACGACAACAGCCACGCCTGCTTCCTGCCGCTGAACGACCTTGAGCCGTGGGTGCGCGAGCTGGCCAAGGGCGACGTGGCCGCCGTGATGTTAGAGTGCATACAGGGCGTGGGCGGCATACGCATGGCCACACCCGAGTTTGCCCAAGGGCTGGCCGAAGCCTGCCGCCGCCATGGGGCGGTACTCATCTGCGACGAGATACAGTGCGGCTACGGCCGCAGCGGCCGCTTCTTTGCCCACCAGTGGCTGGGCATCAGGCCCGATATCATCACCGTGGCCAAGGGCATAGCCAACGGATTCCCCATGGGCGGCGTACTGATTTCGCCCGAGTTCCAGCCCGTCTACGGACAGCTGGGCACGACCTTCGGCGGCAACCACCTGGCCTGCGCGGCAGCACTGGCCGTGCTGGATGTCATGGAACAGGAGGCGCTGGTGGCCAACGCCGACGACACGGGCAGCTACCTGACGGAGCAGCTGAAGAGCCTGCAGCAGACCGGGCGGCACATCGTTGACGTGCGCGGCCGGGGGCTCATGATAGGCATCGACCTTGACATTCCCCACAAGGAGGTGCGCCAGCCGCTCATCTACGAGCAGCACTGCTTCACGGGCTGCGCCGGCACCAACACGCTGCGCCTGCTGCCGCCGCTGTGCCTGACCCGACAGGAAGCAGACGACTTTATCAACCGACTAAAGACATGTCTATGAAGATAGCAGTAATTGGCGCGGGAGCCATGGGCGGCGCCACAGTCGAAGGACTGGTCAGGAGCAAGGCGTTCCGTGGCGAGGACATCACCGTGAGCGACCCTTCGCCGGCGGTGACCGAGAAGTTTGCACAGATGGGGGTCTGCGTGACCACCGACAACCGCCAGGCGGCAGCCCAGGCCGACGTGGTCTGCGTGGTGGTCAAGCCGTGGCTGGTAGAGCCCGTGCTGAAGGACATCAGCGGCGCGCTCGACAGCAAGCGCCAGCTGCTCATAGTGACCGCCGCCGGCGTGCCTTCGCAGAAGATTCGCGAGTGGGTGGAGGACTGCCCGCCGCTGTTCCTGGTCATTCCCAACATTGCCATTGCCCAGCTCTCGTCTATGACCTTCGTAACGCCCATCGGCGCAACGGCCGAACAGACCAAGACCGTCACCGACCTCTTCGACCAGATGGGCACTACGCTGACCACCGACGAGCAGCACCTGCCGGCAGGCACGACACTGGCCAGCTGCGGCATTGCCTACGCCATGCGCTACATACGCGCGGCCAGCGAGGGCGGCGTGGAGCTGGGCTTCAAGGCCGACGATGCAAAGAAGGTTGTGATGCAGACCCTGCGCGGTGCTGCAGACCTGCTGGAAGCCAGCGGCCTGCACCCCGAGGCCGCCATCGACCTGGTGACCACGCCCGGCGGACTGACCATCAAGGGGCTGAACGAGATGGAACACGCGGGCTTCACATCGGCCGTGATTCGTGGACTGAAGGCAGCGGTGAAATGAAACGGAGCATAACCCTGACTATCTGCTGCCTGCTCTGTCTGCTGACCGCCACGGCACAGGACACGCCCAACGCACGGCAGGCCCGCCGCATCTTCCAGACGGCCTACGACCACTTCTTCGGGCAGAACGGTGTCCGCTTCAGCTACAAGCTCGACCTGCTGCGCATCTACAAGGAGGAGGGCACGGCCTGCTACAAGGGCAACAAGAGCTGGTCGCGCCACAAGAACACCGTCATCTGGGATAACGGCGAACTGAAGTACATTCTGCGCGAGAACAAGAAAATCGTGGAGCTGCACGACCCGAAGGTGAACAAGAAAGACGACAAGCTGCAGAAGTTCAAGTTCTATCCCGACGACTTCACCTACTCCGTGGCCGACGACCCCGAGGGCCTGCTGGTCACGCTGAAGGCCAAGCCCGGCGCGCGCGGCAGCATGAAGCAGGTGCAGGCGCTGCTCACCCGCGGCAACTACTACCCCATACGGCTGCGCATAAAGGTCGCCATGTTCTGGAGTACCATCACCTTCTCCGATTTCCAGGCAGGCAACATCAGCGACGACACCTTCGTGTTCCC
>JAFLSH010000256.1 GCA_022511055.1 Prevotella sp.
ACCTACTATACCTACCAAACCTACCCTTTCCGCCGCCCACCACCCCCATCTGCCAATTCCCACGCGCGCGCATACACGCATATAATAATAGTAGGCATACAAACAAACACCCCTACACCCCCTACACCCCCAACACCCAGATTGGGTGTTGGGGGTGTCGGGGGTGTAGGGGCAGCAGAATGTTTAGCTACTATACGCGCATGCGCGCGTAATACCGCCCTTATTTAGAACTTTGCCATCTTGATGGCTACCACCGCACACTCATCTCCCTTGTTGCCCAGCCGGCCGCCTGCCCGGTCTTTGGCCTGCTGAAGATTGTCAGTGGTCAGAAGTCCAAAGATGACAGGAATATTGTTGGTGGCGTTGAGCCGGGCAATGCCTGCGGTAACCCCTTCGCAGATGTAGTCGAAGTGCGGGGTCTCGCCGCGAATGACAGAGCCGAGAATGATAACAGCATCGTAGCCGTCGTTGAGCGTCATCTGGTGAGCGCCATAGACCAGCTCAAACGAGCCGGGCACGGTCTTCACGTGGATATTCTCTGGCAGGGCACCATGTTTTTCGAGCGTGGTGACACACCCCTCGAGCAGTGCCCCCGTGATTTCGGGATTCCACTCAGCAACCACAATGCCGAATATCATGTTCGAGGCATCGGGAACTTTCGAGAAATCGTAGTCCGAAAGGTTATGCAGGGCTGTGGCCATCTTGCGATTACAGTCTTTGGCGTTTACAGTTTACTCCTTGACGCGCTCAATGTACTCGTCAATGGTCTGATACTGCATGGAGTTGAAATACTTCTCCTTGATGGTCTGGTAGAGCTTCAAGGCTTCAGCCTTCTTGCCCTGGCTCTCGAGAATCTCGCCGGCTTGAATCAGGAACGTGGGCGACAGCGAGTTGTTGTCGGCCTGGTCGGCGGCCTTCTTCAAGGTCGACACGGCCTTGTCCAGCTGATTCAGGTGGGCATAGACATTGCCTAATGCGCCAAGGGCTGCGGGCGAAACCATCTGGTCGCCACGGCTGTCGAACTTCTCCAAGTATTTCTGAGCATCTTCCCACTTGTCCATCTGCGCGTTGCAAAGACCGGCATAGAGGTTGGCCAGATTACCGGCATCGCCACCCAGCTCAGAGGCCAGCTTGGCAAAGCCTGCAAAGCCCAGGCTGTCGCCGGCAAGCGCCTTGTCGTACTGACCGGCAATAAAGTAGTCCTGACCCTTTGCCAGTGCCGTGCTTGACTTCTCGGCCTGCGGCTTGGCGTAATAGGTGTTGTAGAGAATGCACCCTGCCACGATAACGACCAGTGCAACCAGGGCACAGATAATTGCTTTCTTGTACTTGAGGAAGAATGCCTCACTCACGTTGAGCGTCTCTTCGGCAACGGGCTGCTGAACGCTCTGCTTGTTGTTGTTGTTTGCCATTATTTTTTCGTTGTTTTTTTATTATCACTTCAAATTGTGGCGCAAAATTACTCATTTTATTGCAGATATTGAAATTTATCGGCGACTTTTTTTGTTTTTAAGTAAGAAAAGCTGTAATTTTGTGCCGTGATTCTCGAAAAACTGTCAATACTGAACTACAAAAACATTGCGGAAGCTACGCTGGAGCTGTCACCCAAGATTAACTGCCTCATCGGGCAGAACGGGGTCGGCAAGACCAACGTACTCGATGCCGTCTACTTCCTTTCGTTCTGCCGCTCGGCATCGAATCCCATTGACTCTCAGCTGATACGCCACGGCCAGGAGTTCTTTATGCTCGAAGGGCAGTACAGCCCCCAGCTGCTCATCAGCTGCGGACTGAAACGCGGGCAGAAAAAGCACTTCAAGCGCAACAAGAAGGAGTACCGGCGCCTCTCGGAACACATCGGGCTGATTCCGCTGGTGATGGTGTCGCCGGCCGACACGCAGCTCATCGAGGGGGGCAGCGAGGAACGAAGGAAGCTGATGGATGTGGTCATCATGCAGAAAGACCGCGAGTACCTGGAAGCGCTGAATCGGTACAACAAGGCGCTGCAACAGCGCAATACCCTGCTGAAGCAAGAGGAAGAGCCCGACCCTGAGCTGATGGAAGTGTGGGAGGAACAGATGGCCGGCGCAGGCGAAATCATCTTTGCAAGGCGGCAGCAGCTGGTCGAGGCCATGAAGCCCCTGTTCCAGCAGTTCTATGAGCGCATCTCAGGCGGCCGCGAGCAGGTCTCACTGAACTACGTCAGCCACTGCCAGCGCGGGCCGCTGCTGGATATCATCAGGAATGACCGCTGGAAAGACCGCGCCGTGGGCTACTCGCTGCATGGCATACACCGCGATGACTTGGAGATGCTGATTGACAGCCACCCCATGCGCCGCGAAGGCTCGCAGGGGCAGCTGAAGACCTTTGTCATTGCCCTGAAACTGGCGCAGTTCCACCTGCTGAAATCGCTGTCGCCCGGCGAGCAGCAGCCGTCGGCAGCCGTTCCCATCTTGCTGCTCGATGACATTTTCGACAAACTCGATAGCAGCCGCGTGGAGCAGATTGTCGAACTGGTCACCGCCGATGACTTTGGGCAGATATTCATCACCGACACCAACCGTGACCATCTGGACCAGATTCTTTCCGCCTCATCGCACGACTACAAAATCTTCCACGTGGAAGACAGGGATATTTTCACCATCAAGGAATAACCAGACTGCAGGCCGATGTTCAAAAGAGAGGTTAAGGGAATCAAGGAACTGATTCTTAGGAGTTTAAGAACTCAGGGGCTGGAAACGCCACTGCTGCAAAGGCGGCTCGTGAATGCGTGGCCGACCGTGGCAGGCGAGACTATTGCCCGCTATACCAGTAGTGTGAGCATCCGCAACCAGACCCTCTTTGTCCACCTGACGAATCCTGCCCTGCGAGCCGACCTCTCCATGATGCAAAAGGACTACGTCAGGCAGCTGAACGAATTTGTTGGCAGCCAGGTCATTACCGAGATTAGATTCTGTTAGGAATACGCCGAAAAAACACGCTTTCCTGCAACCGTAGCCTCACGAAAGAATTGTTAATAACCGAATAAACTAATTAAAATTCTTTAAAAACTAAGTGTTTTAGTTGTATATAACGAAAATTTTTAGTTACTTTGCATACAGATATTGATAACTGACGCAAGTAACGATTAAAAACAAACAACAAAAGAACAATGAAAAAACTGACCAACAAGGAAAAGGAAATCATGGAACTGTACTGGCAGCACGGCCCCATGTTCGTGCGCGAACTACAGGAGCATTATGATGAGCCGCGCCCGCACTTCAACACCCTGTCGACCATTGTGCGCATCCTGGAGCGTGAGGGATTCCTCGACCATAGGCAGTTCGGCAATACCTACCAGTACTTTCCGCTCATCACCGAAGCAGAGTACGGGCGGAAGTCCATGGCAGGCATCATCAAGAACTACTTCAACGACTCCTACCTCTCGGCCGTCTCCTCGTTTGTCAAGGAAGAGAAAATCAGCGTGGA
>JAFLSH010000257.1 GCA_022511055.1 Prevotella sp.
TCCTTTATGCTCTATGTTCGTAGTTCTGCAAACAACAAATAAACTAACAATAACAACAATACAAAGCAATGATTAGAAAGATTTTAATGATGGCTGTCCTCTGCATTGGGCTGACAGCATGTAGCGCAGGTAATGCCAAGCAGCAGGCCGCCACGGCACAGAAGGAAGGTGTGGAAGTTCTCTATTTCCACGGAAAGAAGCGGTGCGCCACCTGCATGGCGATTGAGCGCGAGACAAAGGCGGTGGTCAACGGGCAGTTTGCCGATGCCGTCAAGAGCGGTAAGCTGAAGTTCCGCATCATAGACATTACAAAGGCCGAGAACGAGGCTACGGCCGACAAGTATGAGATAACGTGGTCGGCACTGGTGGTCGTCAGGCACAACGGCAGCACGGAGCAGGCAGAGAATCTGACACAGTTTGCCTTTGCCAACGCCCGCAGCAAGCCCAAGGCGTTCAGAAGTGAACTGACGGCAAAGATAAACGGGTTGCTCAGGTAAGTGCGTATGGAATGGTTGCAAACACTGTCGGAGAACAGCGGCATGCCCCTTTTGACAGCCCTGGCGTTAGGGTTGCTGACCGCCCTGTCGCCCTGTCCGCTGGCTACGAACATCGCGGCGGTCGGCTTCATCAGCCGTGACATCGAGAATCGCCGCCGCATATTCCTCAACGGCCTGCTCTACACGCTGGGGCGCATCGCCGCCTACACGGTCTTGGGCATAGTGCTTATCAACATTCTGAAGGAAGGGGCGAGCCTGTTCGGGGTGCAGAAGTTCATCGGCAAGTACGGCGAACTGGTCATCGGCCCGGCGCTGCTGATTATCGGGCTTTTCATGCTCTTTGGTCATCGGCTGCCCCTGCCCTCGTTTGGCTTCAAAGGCAACGGCGAAGGGCTGGCAAGGCACGGCGGCTGGGGGGCGTTCTTGTTGGGCATACTGTTTGCACTGGCGTTCTGCCCGACAAGCGGTGTGTTCTATTTCGGCATGCTGATTCCAATGTCAGCAACGGCCACGGCAGGCTATCTGCTGCCCGTAGCCTTTGCGATAGCCACGGCGCTGCCTGTGTTGGTCATTGCGTGGATTCTCGCCTTCAGCGCACAGCGCATCGGCGTGGTCTACGGCCAGATGCAGACCGTGCAGAAGTGGCTAAACACGGTGGTCGGGCTGCTGTTTATGGCCATCGGCATCTATTATTGCATGATAGTATTTTTTTAACAAACAGTAAATAACAATTAGAAGTATGGAAATCAAAGTTTTAGGCACAGGTTGCTCATCGTGTAGGGCACTGTTCACAACCGTTCAGGAAGCAGTCGCGCAACTCGGAATCGAGGCGACAGTCGTCAAGGAAGAAGACCTGATGAAAATCATGGAGTACAACGTCATGTCGCTGCCCGCGCTGGTCGTCGATGAAAAGGTCGTGTCGAAGGGGCGCAAGCTGAGTGTCGAAGAGGTTAAGGCGCTGCTGAAATGATACAGGCATTCGCAGACTGGCTGGTCTATCGGCTGTTCGGCCTGTCGCCAGACAGCCACTGGGGGAGCGCGGTCAACTTCTTCTTTTACGATTCGATAAAGATAACGATTCTGCTCTTTGTCATCTCGGCGGTCATGGGCATTATCAATGCCTATTTCCCCATCGACCGGCTGCGTAACTGGCTGACAAGCCGCAAGCTATACGGACTGGAGTATTTCTTCGCCGCGGTGTTCGGGGCTATCACCCCGTTCTGCTCCTGTTCGTCAATCCCGCTGTTCATCGGCTTCGTCAAGGGCGGCATTCCTTTGGGCGTTACATTCGCCTTTCTGATTACCTCGCCCTTGGTCAACGAAGTGGCAGTGGCCATGTTCGCCGGCACTTTCGGGTGGGAAGTTACGGGCATCTATGTGGCCAGCGGCATCGTCATGGGCATGCTGGGCGGGTGGATTCTCGGCAGGCTACGGCTTGAAAGCCTGCTCACCCCGTGGGTCAGGCAGATACAGGCGCAGTCAGTCAGTGAGACAACGAAATGGAACGCCGAGAGGGTGTCGTTCTTTGAGCGCCTGCCCTCAATACTCCGCGAAGCATGGGGCATTGTGCGGGGCGTGTTCGTCTATATACTCATCGGCATCGCCATTGGCGCGGGCATCCACGGCTTTGTGCCCGATGAGTTCTTTGCGCAGTGGATGGGGGCTGGCAACTGGTTTGCCGTGCCGCTCTCTGTCATCCTCGCCGTGCCTATGTACACCAATGCGGCGGGCATCGTGCCGATTGTGCAGGTCTTTGTAACAAAGGGCATACCCCTCGGAACGGCCCTTGCCTTCATGATGGCGGTCGTTGGGCTGTCCATTCCCGAAGCCACCATGCTCAAGAAGGTCATGACCTGGCGGCTGATTGCCATTTTCTTCGGCGTGACTACGATTATCATCATCCTGTCGGGATATTTGTTTAACTTCATTCTATAAAAACAGTTCAAGAAAATGAGATTCTTCGAGAAATACCTGACCCTGTGGGTGGCACTCTGCATCGTGGCGGGCATCACGGTCGGCCAGCTGCTGCCCGCCATACCCGAGACACTCGGGCGGTGGGAATATGCCAATGTGTCGATACCCATTGCCGTGCTGATATGGCTCATGATTTACCCCATGATGCTCAAGGTCGACTTCCAGAGTGTCCGCAACGTGGTGCGCCACCCCAAGGGCATCGTTGTAACCTGCGTGACAAACTGGCTGATAAAGCCTTTCACCATGTTCGGCATCGCGTGGCTGTTCTTCTTCGTGGTGTTCCGCACGCTGATTCCCGCCGGCCTTGCCGATGAGTATCTGGCGGGCGCGGTGCTGTTAGGTGCCGCTCCCTGCACGGCCATGGTCTTCGTGTGGAGCTACCTGACCAGAGGAGATGCGGCCTACACGCTGGTGCAGGTGGCCGTCAACGACCTGATTATCCTTGTGGCATTTGCCCCGATTGTCGCCCTGCTGCTCGGCATCGGGGGCGTGGCCGTGCCGATAGACACGCTGCTGCTCTCGGTGCTGTTGTTTGTGGTCATTCCGCTGGTGGCAGGCATTATCACGCGGGCGGTGGTCGTAAAGCGCCGCGGCGCGGACTACTTCAACAACGTGTTCATCCGCAAGTTCGACAACATAACGATTATCGGCCTGCTGCTGACACTCGTTATCCTGTTCTCGTTCCAGGGCGAAACGATACTTGCCAATCCGCTGCACATCGCGCTGATTGCCGTGCCCCTGATATTGCAGACAGTCTGCATCTTCTTCGTGGCTTACGGCTGGGCCAGGTGGTGGAAGCTGCCCCACGCCATTGCCGCGCCGGCCGGCATGATTGGCGCCAGCAACTTCTTCGAGTTGGCGGTAGCCGTTGCCATCTCACTGTTCGGTCTTCAGTCAGGCGCGGCGTTAGCCACAGTGGTCGGCGTGCTGGTCGAGGTGCCAGTCATGCTGTTGCTTGTCCGCATTGCCAACAACACCCGCCAGTGGTTT
>JAFLSH010000258.1 GCA_022511055.1 Prevotella sp.
AGGGGCAGCGGCTCGACATCATCAAGCAGAGCCGTGTCTACGGCAAGTACGACACGCCGTTGGACCGCGAGTCGGCCTTCGAAGTGCTGATGGCCGAGGCTGAGCAAGCCTTGCAGGAAACTGGCAGCGAAACCGCTGTCGCCGAGAAGTCAAAGACTGCCACCAAGGGCAAGCAGAAGACTGGTATCATGGGCAAGGTGGGGAAAGCCGTCATCACTGCCGTCACCTCAACCGTGGCTGCCATCTTGGGCACATACGTCAGCGACAAGGTAACGGGCAAGAAAACCAAGTCGACCACCTCGTCAACTGGCCGTGTCGTGAAAAACGCCACCAGTGCCGCCACCCGCACCATCACCAAAGAACTGACCCGTGACATCTTGGGCAACCTGACAAAATAGGCCGTCTGCCTTTCTCGCTATGAACAAGTATATTTTCCTTTTCTCGTGCTTGTTGTGGGCTGTTCCGGGTTTTGCACAGATGGGCGAAGCCCGCTGGATTGGCACAGACCAGACCGTGCTGTATGCCCAGTATCTCCCGCAGTTCAAGGTGAGTTTCACCATTCAGCTCGACAAGAAGAGCCGCTCTGACAGGGCTGCCGTCTTGTTCGGGGGCAACGACCAGCGGCTGATGAGCAGGGAAAAGAATATACTCGGCGTGGAAAATGCCGCAGACGAGTCGTACATCAAGGTGGAGCTGGAAACCGGCGCCACGCCCGCCCGCCTCAAGGTCTACAGGGTGGGCTACACAACGGCAGGCACGGAACTGCTGGGCACATTTGACATACCGGCCAGCATCATTGATGAAGGCAACCGATATGAGCCGCACACCATCAGCGCTGACTGCTGCCTCGGCAACACCGATTTCTTTGTCGATGGGGAGCGGGTTGGCCGTGCAGGGCTCAATCCCATCGGCAACGGTGGCGACTTCATCGCCTTTCCGCAGTTGGCTGACATCGGCTATGACATGGAGGCCGGGCAGATGGCAACGCTTTCAGACATCAAGGTGCAGAACTTCCGTTCCCCATACGCCACACTCTACGAAGACAAGGCCGCACGGAAAATTGGTAGCAAGAAGCGGGCCGAGAGGCACCTGACCGACCCGTCACACGGCGGCATGCCTGTGTTGTCCTGTTCGTTCTCGCTGAAAGACAAGGCTGTGCAGACTGCCACGCTGACTGCCTCTGCCCGCGGCATTTACTTTGCCACGCTCAACGGCTCGCCCGTCAGCAATGAGTATTTTGCGCCCGGTCTGTCGCAATACAACAAGACACACTACTACCAGACCTACAACGTGACCCACCTGCTGAACACAACGGCGGGAAAGCCAAACGAGCTGCGCGCAGAGCTGGGCGAAGGCTGGTGGGCGGGCGGCATGACCTATAGTGGCGGCAACTGGAACTTCTTTGGCGACCAGCTGGCTTTCATCGCCCGCCTTGTCGTGCGCTACGCAGATGGTGACTCCACCGTCGTCATCACCGAGCCAGACACGTGGAAGGTGTCGACAGACGGCCGGGTCAGGTATGCGAGTATGTTTCAGGGCGAAGTCCAAGACCTGACACCACGCCAGCTGAAGTGGGAAGCGGCTCAGGCTCTGACACTCGAAGGCCATCTGCCGTCAGAGGGAGGTGGTACGACACCCAAGGTCGATGACTACTCGGCGTTCAGACTAATGCCTGCCACCACCGCCGTCATGCCGTTTGACACCATCACTGCCCAGAGCATGACCTCGCCCAGTGCAGGTGTCTACATCTATGACATGGGGCAGAACATCGCAGGCGTACCCTTTGTGCAACTGCCCGAGATGAACGGAGAAGTAACTTTCAGATATGCCGAAGTGCTGTATCCAGACCTGCCTGAATATGCAGGGAAGGCCGGCACGCTGATGCTGGAGAACATTCGCGCGGCCATGGCACAGGATAAATGTACGGTCAGCCCCGCCTCTGCCGAGCGCATCTTCTCGCCCCGCGCCACCATGCACGGCTACCGCTACATTGAAATCAGCGGCACAGACAAGCCGCTGCCTCTTGAAGATGTCAAAAGCATCGTCGTGAGCAGTGTCCATCAGTTCACGGCAGACTACGAATGCAGCAATCCGCTTGTCAATCGGCTGTGGGAGAACATCAAGTGGTCCATGCTCGCCAACTTTATCAGCATACCAACCGACTGCCCGCAGCGCAACGAGCGCATGGGCTGGAGTGGTGACATCAGTGTGTTCTCGCGCACCGCTGTCTATATGGCTGATGTCGATGCGTTTCTGCGTAAGCACATGCAGGCCATGCGCGATGTGCAGCTGCCCAACGGCCGCTTCCCAGATGTCGCACCCGTAGGCGGCGGATTCGGCGGTCTGCTCTGGGGGAGCGCAGGCATCACCGTGCCGTGGGAGTGCTGGATGCAGTATGCAGACAAGGCGCTGCTGACAGAACATTACCCTGCCATGCGGGCTTACATAGACTACATTGAGAGCCACTACATTGATGCGCAGACTGGCCTTCTGGTACAGGAGCGCCAGTGGGGAGACCTTGGCGACTGGCTCGGACTGGAAGACGGAAAGAACGATAAGAGCCTGCTGTTTGAGGCTTACTACATTTATGACCTGACTATCATGCACCAGACAGCTCTCTTGCTCAACAAGACAGAAGATGCCGCACGTTACGGCGAGATGCTGAAGCAGCGGAAACAGTTCTTCATCGACACCTACCTCGATGCTGAGACCGGCCAGACCATCGCCTCTGCCTATGACCCGCGCCGCAAGGGGCAGCTCATCGACATTCAAGGCAGCTATGTCCTTCCCCTGGCCTTCGGCATTGTAGAGGGAGAGCTGAAGCAGAAGGTGCTTGACAATCTGGTCAAGACCATTGAGCGGGAAAACACGACAGACAACGGCACCGTGTGTCCTCCCTATTCGCTGATGACTGGCTTCATCACTACCGCATGGATAAGTCGCGCCCTTAGCGACAACGGGCGGAGCGATGTGGCCTATCGGCTGCTCCAGCAAGAGTCATATCCTTCATGGCTATATCCCGTCACTCAGGGAGCCACTACCATCTGGGAGCGGTTGAACTCATACACCCACACCAACGGTTTCGGCGGCAACAACTCCATGAACTCTTTTAATCACTACTCCTTCGGTGCCGTTGGCCAATGGCTCATCAACCGTTCACTCGGCATAGAGCGAGATGAGGCAACCCCAGGCTTCCGTCACTTCATCCTCCGCCCTGAGCCCGACCCGACAGGCCAGATGACCTTTGCGCGTGGCCATCTTGACACACGCTTCGGTCGCATCGAAAGCTCGTGGCAGCTCGACCAAAACGGCATTGTGCATTACGAGTTCACTGTTCCTCAAGGCACAACTGCCACCCTCATCCTGCCCAACAAGGCTCCACAGGAACTCGGCGAAGGCAA
>JAFLSH010000259.1 GCA_022511055.1 Prevotella sp.
CGCGAAAAATCTACGCAAAAGTTGGAAAATCAACCAACCCAGTTTTCAATGTTTATACCCTCTATTCTGGAAAAATGAACTACATTGTTTGTTACCATAACCAGGTCTTTTTCCACTGCTGCGCATCCTATTAGCAAATCAAAATCAGCAATTGGAGTACCATTGCTGCGAAGCCGATACCTTTCAGACGCATATCTGCGTATCGAAACAGAGAAAGGAATGACGTTAACCATTGAAAGGAATTTATTCACCAGTTCGCTGTTTTCTGCATATCGACCGCTACACTGATTTCCGTATTCCAATTCAGCCACAGTCACCTCTGACACATACAACTCTTTTGAATTTAGTTCTGCCAACCGCTTTGCTATGCCTTTCTTGTTACGAAGAAAGAACACAACAATGTCTGTATCAAGCAAATAACCATTCATAAAGCTATATCATCGTTTAAAGTGCGAGCGCCGTGAATATCCTGCAAAATCTGCTCTGTTGAGCGCGTGTCTTGCCACTTGCCGACAAACTCATCTACCCAGGAAACAGGCATTGCTTCCATTTCCTGTGGCTTTTTCGTATCCGTTTCACATAATGTCCACCCCATTCTTTTTGCCAAATTCTTAAAGAAATCCGTATCTGAGTTTGGTATGGCATATTGTAAGCCATTTGTAAGGACTGCCGTTATCATAAATTCAGTGTTTGTTATTGCTTTTTGTTTGCAAAGATAATGCTTTAATGCTATACAGCCAAACAAATTCGGTGTTTTTTCTTTTCCACAGATAAAATTGCCAAAATCAAAACGATAAAATGGGCGGCGGGCAGCGGAGTGTAAGAAATATTTTGTATCTTTGTGCCCGTAAAGCTGAAACTAAAACAATTGAAACATGGTGAAACAAGGTTTAACAATGGCCGTAATGGCCGTAACATGCATGACGACAATGAATGCACAACCCAAACTTTCGGCCACGAACATCGACGAGGTGCTGCAGGCCATGACACTTGAGGAGAAAGCCCGCCTGCTGGTCGGCGGTGCCAACAACTTCTTCGGCGCCTCGGCCGTGGTGGGCGGCGAGGCCGACCTGGTGGCGGGAGCCGCCGGCACTTCGCCCGCCATTGAGCGGCTGGGCATACCGGCGACGGTGCTGACCGACGGCCCTGCCGGCGTGCGCATAGACCCGACCCGCAAGAACGACACGCAGACCTACTATGCCACGGGCTTCCCCATTGGCACGTGCCTGGCCTCGACGTGGAACGCCGACCTGGTGAGCCAGGTGGGGCAGGCCATTGGCAACGAGACCAAGGAGTACCGCTGCGACGTGATTCTGGGGCCGGGCATGAACCTGCACCGCAACCCGCTCTGCGGCCGCAACTTCGAGTACTACTCCGAAGACCCCTTCCTGACGGGAAAGATTGCCGCCGCCTACATCAAAGGCGTGCAGAGCCAGGGTGCAGGCGTGTCGGCCAAGCACTTTGCCGTGAACTCGCAGGAGACCGACCGCACCAGCGTTGACGAGAGGGTGTCGCAGCGGGCGGCCCGCGAACTCTACCTGCGCGGCTTCGAGATTGCCGTGCGCGAGAGCGACCCCTGGACCATCATGGCCTCGTACAACCAAATCAACGGCGAGTACTCCATGGGCAACCACGACCTGCTGACCAAGATTCTGCGCGACGACTGGGGCTACAAGGGCATTGTGATGACCGACTGGATAGGCATCCGCCAGGGCCTGCCCACCATCAGCGAGGTGCATGCCGGCAACGACCTGATGGAGCCGGGACAGCCCGCGCAGGTGGAGGAGATTGTCAAGGGCGTGAAGAGCGGCAAGCTCGACATGGCCGATGTTGACCGCAACGTGCGCCGCATGCTGGAGTATATTGTCAAGACACCGAGCTTCAACCGCTATCCCGCCTCGAACAAGCCCGACCTGAAGGCACACGCCGCCATCACCCGCCAGAGCGCCTGCGAGGGCATTGTGCTGCTGAAGAACAACGGCACGCTGCCCTGGCGCGACAACGTGAAGACGGTGGCATTGTTCGGCGAGAACAGCTACGACTTCCTGTCGGGCGGCACGGGGTCGGGCTGCGTACACACCCCCTACGTGGTAGACATGGTGGAGGGTCTGAAGAATGCCGGCATCAGCTCGTCAGAGACACTGACCGCCATCTACCGCAAGTACATTGAGTTTGCCCGGCTGAAGTTCCAGGCCGAGCGCCACCCTGCCAAGTGGTTTCAGAACGAGGCCATGGGGCAGCAGAAGTACCCGGAAATCGGACTTAGCGCCATTGCGGTCGGCAAGGAGGTGCAGCGCGCCGATGCCGCCATTATCACCATTGGCCGGCAGGCCGGCGAGGGCATAGACCGCGACATTGCGACCGAGTTCAACCTCATTCCCGAGGAGCGCCAGCTCATCTTCGACGTGTGCCAGGCGTTCCACGCCGCTGGCAAGCCCGTGGTGGTCATTATCAACTCCGGCTCAGTCATCGAGACCGCCTCTTGGAGCGGCTATCCCGATGCCATAGTCTGCGCATGGCAGCCCGGCGAGGAGGGCGGCAACAGCGTGGCCGACATTCTGACCGGCAAGGTGAATCCTTCGGGCAAGCTCACCATGACGTGGCCCATTGCCGCCACCGACCACCCCTCGACGGCCAACTTCCCCGGCTCTGTGGACTCCTATACCTATACCACCATGAAGGGCGACCGGCGCCCCGTGTCGGGCTACGACTTCACCAACCACAACGAGGACATCTACGTGGGCTACCGCTTCTTCGACACCTTCCGCCGCGATGTGGCCTATCCCTTCGGCTACGGTCTGAGCTACACCACGTTTGACTTCAGCAAGCCCGTGGTCAAGGTAAAGGGCGAGACGGCCGAGGTGAGCGTGACGGTCAAGAACACTGGGGCGGTCAGCGGCAAGGAGGTGGCGCAGGTCTATGTCAGCGCACCGAAGGGCCGGTTGGAGAAGCCCGCGCACGAGCTGAAAGCCTTTGCCAAGACGCGCGAGCTGCAGCCCGGCGAACAGCAGACACTCACCATGCAGATTCCCGTGCGCATGCTGGCCTCGTTTGACGAGGCAGGTTCGCAGTGGCTCACCGAGGCAGGCCAGTACACGTTCCGCATCGGCGCATCGAGCCGCGACATCCGCTGCACGGCCACGGCCACGGTGGCAGAGTACACCGAGAAAGTAAGTCAGGCGCTGGCTCCCAAGGCGAAGCTGAATCTGCTGAAGCAATAAAACAGGCGGCAGCCTGTCTGACTATCAGGAAAAACTCGGCACTTTAGCCGAAAAAAGCGGCACTTTAGAAAAATTACTCCGTGAGTTTTGCCCAAAACTCACGGAGTAATTTTCAAAACTCCCATACTATTTCCCGAAACTCCCATA
>JAFLSH010000026.1 GCA_022511055.1 Prevotella sp.
GGGGTGTTAGCTACCCCACTATACATTCCGCAACCTTTTATGTTTCAGTTGGTTACGCGGATTTATGTATAGTTGGACATTTTTTCAAAAAAATGCCCAAGGAAGAACAAGACGATAATGCCATTTATTGTGACATTGTGACACGTCGCTATTGTCACTTTATACAATTTTAAACCTCACCCGAAATGTCTTGGTCATCTCATCCCAGTTAGTACCTAACATTTCAAAACGGCCAATCTGCGAAGTAGAGCGAACATGCTTGCCAATACAAGCACAGACATCATAGTCACCTATACGCACCAGCCTTATCATGTCACCAGCATCGTCAGGCAGACGGTCTAACTTCACGTTTTCTGGCAGGTTATCCCGGCTAACCATTTCCATTGTCACAGGTAGGTCAGCATCTATGAGTTCATTCATGCGCCGTTCAATCTCTTTCTCTTCCTGGCGTGAAGGCTTGTGAGCAAGGTGGAAACTCATCTTGCTTTTCTTCCTCTCAATATGTGCATTATCAGACCTTTCACAACCAAATAGTCTTTGCATGGTCTGATTTAGCAGATGCTCTGCCGTATGCGCTGGGGGAAACGAGACATCTCGCTCTTCGGGAATTTGGTATTGCTCTTGCATTGTACTTCTCTTTTCGCTTATGTTGCTGCTATATGATAGAGATATCAGGCTCGGAACTTCAAGACCAGACAGCCTAAAGGAGCCAAGTTCAACTCCACAGCCGTGTCTTTCTGAAGCAGCAGTTTTTGCTTTGAACCCGTCAGAAGGTCTGTTGCCGATACGCTCTTCTCCTTAAGATTCAGGAAATCAAAGGCATGAGCCGGCAAACACAGATGCAGAGTAGCAGGCTGGTCGTCAAAGTTAGCCACAACCATCAGTGTCTCGGTGCCTGCCTTTCGTAAGAATGCATACTGGCGTTGTAACTGAGGATTAACATACATCAGGTCATAAGATAGTCCATCAGTAACCGCTTTCTCACTACGCGCAATATTCAACACCTTAGCATAAACGCTATACAAAGCCTGCTCATCATCCGAAAGTTCCTTGCTTGCCGCACGGCAAAATGTATCAAGCGACCAATAGTCAAAGATAGTCGTGCGGCCATCACGACCGCTAAACCCTTCCTGTTCCATACCCCGCTCTCCGTACTCTTGCCCAAAGTAAAGCATAAAGGGATTCTGGTGCATCAGCGCATTGACTACCAATGCAGGCACACCCTTCCGGGCATCAGCAGCAAAGAAATCGCTGGCCAGCCTCAACTCATCATGGTTTTCCAGAAAATAGAGCATGTGCTGGCGAATATCATCTGTCTGCTGCCAAGCCCGCGTGATATCATGTGTAGACCGCTGGTTTCGAATAATGCCGAACATGGTATCATACATGCCAACCTTATCGTAAAGCAAGTCAAAACCAGAGGCAATATAGCGTCGATACTCTGCTGGATTGTAGACTTCGCCTATGAACTGGATATGCTTATACTGCTGGCGGACACGAGCAGTTGCGTAAGCCCAAAACTCAGCCGGCACCATCTCAGCCATATCGCAACGGAAAGCATCAATACCTTTAGAAGCCCAGAAGAGCAGAATATCTGTCATCTTCAGCCATGTGGATGGAATAGGCTCAAAGTGCCCTACCCTGCCTGCATAATAGTCAACACCATAGTTCAACTTAACAGTCTCATACCAGTCGTTGGTGTTAGGCGCATTGTGGAAACAGTCATTACCCGTGGCTTTGGCTGGCTCTTCCGCGTATGGCTCACTCTCTCCATGATATAGATCGAAATAAGGCGTGAACTTTTCACCGGGGCAATAGTAGAAATTGTTCTGTGGCGAAAAACCCTGCTGCGGATTATCACCTTCGCCGAGGTCAGTTACACCAGCCGGTTTGCAAATGCTCTGATACTGGCGAGCCACATGGTTAGGCACAAAGTCAATAATCACTTTCAACCCAGCCTTATGGGTACGGTTGACCAAATTCTCAAACTCCTTCATGCGCTGATCGACACGAGTAGCCAAGTCTGGGTCAACGTCATAGTAATCAGCTATGGCGTAAGGAGAGCCAGCCCTACCCTTAATGACTGCCGGGTGCTGGCAAGGAATACCGAAAGCCGAATAGTCTGTCTGCGTGGCATGGCGAATGACACCTGTGTACCAGACATGGGTTGCCCCCAAGTCGCTGATACGTTTCAGCTCGGCAGCGGTGAAATCCTTCATTTTACCGCAGCCATTCTCACTAATAGTACCAAAAGGTTTACGCGCCTGACAGCGATTGCCATACAGACGCGTAAAGACCTGATAGATAATGACCTTATTCGATGCCATGAGCAGAAACTTCTCTGTTAATCTTAACTATCATACCCTGTAAAGTCTTACCAGGGCCGCACTCGGTGAAATCTGTGGCACCATCAGCTATCATATTCTGCACACACTGTGTCCAACGCACACTGTTCGTAAGCTGTGCAATCAAGTTAGCCTTGATTTCCGTAGGGTCAGTGTGAGGTTTTGCATCAACATTCTGATAGACAGGGCATATCGGTGTCTGGAAGGTTGTAGCTTCAATTGCTGCCTGTAATTCGTCTTTAGCAGGCTGCATCAACGGTGAGTGGAAAGCACCACCTACCTTCAGCGGCAGCGCCCGCTTGGCACCGGCAGCTTTCAGCTGCTCGCAGGCTTCGTTGATGGCTTCAATATTACCAGATATTACCAACTGACCGGGGCAGTTGTAATTGGCAGGAACGACCACACCCTTGCCCATCTTGCTGACTTCGGCGCATATCTCCTCAATTTTATCATCAGGCAATGCAATGATAGCGGCCATTGTTGAGGGCTGAGCCTCACAAGCCTTCTGCATGGCCATGGCACGGGCGTAAACCAGCTTCAAACCATCTTCAAAAGAAAGCGCCTCTGCGGCTACCAATGCCGAAAACTCACCCAACGAGTGGCCTGCTGTCATCTGGGGAACAAACTTATCGCCCATGGAAATGGCAGAGAGAACCGAATGAAGAAAGACTGCCGGCTGTGTGACCTTAGTCTGCTTCAAATCGTCATCCGTACCTTCGAACATAATGTCCGTTATTCTGTAACCTAAAATCTCGTTAGCCTTTTCAAATAAATCTTTTGCTTTCTGGTTGTTATCGTAGAGGTCTTTACCCATCCCTACGAACTGTGCCCCTTGTCCGGGGAAAACAAATGCGTTCATTCCGTTAAATTAAAAATTGAAACTATTATTAATTTTGTTTTATATCATTTCTTTGTAGTGCAAGCCTATAGTGAAGTTCATGGCTATGTCAGCTACGGGAAACCTTCCTATTTCTTCAGTGGCACAAATATGCTGAACGTAGAGCCTTGGCCTTCCACAGACTCAACCATTACATCACCGCCATTCTTACGTGCAAAGTCGGCGCACAGCTGCAAGCCAAGTCCAGAGCCTTCCTCACCACCAGTACCCCATGTTGTTTCACCTTTATGGAAAATGGTGTCAATGCGATCAGCAGCAATACCTACACCGTGGTCACGCACAGAAATCTTAGCGAAATCGCCTTCTGAGGTCATGAAAATCTCAATGGTTGAGTTCTCTGGTGAGAACTTGATGGCATTCGACATGAAGTTACGAATCACCGTCTTGAGCATATCGTTGTCAGCTCTGACAACGAGAGGCAATTCTGATTTCTGGAACGACAACGTAATGTGCTTGGTCAAGGCTATCATCTCAAAGATATCCACCACACCTGGAATAATGTCGTTCAAATCCAAATCTTGCAACACCACATTCAGGCGGCCGGTCTGACTCTTAGTCCACTTCAACAGATTGTCAAGCAGGTCATGCACATCTTCCACCTCTTTGTTTGCCTTATCCAGCAACTCAAACAATTCAGGCCCAACAACATCAGCCGAAACGCTGGAAACCACCAGATTCAGCACCATACGAATGCTGGCCATTGGCGAGCGCAAGTCGTGTGCAATCACAGAGTACATCTTGTCACGACTATTGATGGTGGCCATCAGCTCACGGTTTTTCTGCTCAATAAAGCGTTTTGCCGCAACCAGACTTATCTGGTGAGTAACACGCATCAGCAATTCCTCTTTATTGAAAGGCTTTGTCAGGAAGTCATTAGCACCAACCTGGAAGCCTTTAATCAAGTCTGAAGGATTGTTCAGAGCTGTCAGGAAGATGATAGGAATATCCTTGGTGTTAGGGTCTTTCTTCAGGATTACCGCCGCATCAAATCCGCTAATGTCTGGCATCATTACATCAAGCAGAATCAAGTCTGGCTTTTCCTTCTGAGCCTGCTCTATGCACATGTTTCCGCAATTGGCCGTACAGACATTGAACTTCTCGTTTGTGAGAAGAATTTTTAATAGCAGAACATTGCTGACTACATCATCAACAATCAAAATTTTATAATCGCTACGGTTGATTTGTGATTCAAATGTACTTTCTAATTCCATTTTCTTCAATGTTTCTTAGTTTCATCTTGCAAAAATAGTGTAATAATTTGAATTTACCAAATTATTACACCAATTTTTTGAAGTTTTATGTTTGTTCTACTTATATTCTGCCCAAGACTTGATGCCAATCTCATCAAGATTGATGGTACAGAAGGCATTTATGAACGCACTTGCAAGACGGCTGTTTGTTATCAGAGGCACATTCAAGTCTATGGCTGCGCGCCGAATCTTATAGCCATTGGTCAGTTCGTGAGTGGTCAAGTCCTTGGGTATATTCACAACCATGTCTATCTGATGCTGATGCAGCAAATCCAGAGCCTGCGGCTTCATGTCAGGCTCACTCGGCCAGTGAACAAGCGTATTCTGAACTCCATTATCAGTCAAATACTTGCTGGTGCCCTCTGTGGCATACAGTTCATAGCCATGCTCGGCCAACATGCGCGCCGCGCCAAGCATATCGGCTTTCTGCTTTGCAGAGCCCGTACTCAGCAAGACCGTTTGCCTTGGAATCCGATAACCAACAGACAACATGGCTTTCAAGAGCGCCGTATTGGTGTTGTCACCAATACACCCCACTTCGCCGGTACTTGCCATATCGACACCAAGTACAGGATCGGCTTTCTGCAGCCGGTTAAAGCTGAACTGGCTGGCCTTAATCCCCACGTAGTCAAGGTCGAAAAGATTCTTTTCAGGCTTGCTGACAGGCATTCCAAGCATCACTTTAGTAGCCAAGTCTATCAGATTTAATTTCAGCACTTTACTTACAAATGGGAAGGAGCGTGATGCGCGCAAATTACATTCTATTACCAGTATGTCATTATCGCGCGCCATATATTGGATATTGAACGGCCCGTTAATATGCAAAGCCTTTGCTATTTTCCTGGAGATGCGCTTGATACGGCGCACCGTTTCAACATAGAGTTTTTGCGGCGGGAACTGGATAGTCGCATCGCCAGAGTGAACGCCTGCATACTCGATATGCTCAGAGATGGCGTATGCAAGAATCTCACCATCTTTGGCCACAGCATCCATTTCAATTTCCTTCGCGTGTTCGATAAACTTGGAGACTACCACTGGGTGGTCTTCCGACACGTTTGCGGCAAGCTGTAAAAACCTGACCAGCTCATCATGATTGGAACACACATTCATAGCCGCTCCAGAAAGCACATAAGACGGCCTGACAAGCACAGGGAAGCCCACCCTGTCGACAAACTGATTGATGTCTTCCATAGATGTCAGTGCGCTCCACTCCGGCTGATTAACGCCTATCTCACTCAGCATCTGCGAGAACTTAGCACGGTCTTCAGCCCCATCAATGTCTTGCGCCTGAGTACCAAGAATGGGCACGTGCTGCTCATCAAGATAGACCGCCAGATTGTTAGGAATCTGCCCGCCAGTGGAAACAATGACCCCGTGAGGCTGTTCAAGGTCAATGATATCCAGCACACGCTCAAAGGTAAGCTCATCAAAGTACAAACGGTCACACATGTCGTAGTCAGTAGATACCGTTTCCGGGTTGTAGTTAATCATCACGCTGCGCCACCCTTCCTTTCGGATGGTGTTCAGAGCCTGCACACCACACCAGTCGAACTCAACAGAAGAGCCGATGCGATAGGCGCCAGAGCCAAGCACGATAATGCTTCTCTTATCGCCCTCATACTGAATATCATGACTATCGTGGCAATTGCCCTGATAGGTCAGATACAAGTAGTTGGTCTGGGCGGGATATTCAGCAGCCATAGTGTCTATCTGCTTGACCACAGGCAAGATACCTAACTGCTTACGCCGGTTTCTGACCAGCAGCTGTGCTTTGTGCATGTTGGGTATCTCGGTTTCCAGACCGATGGCGCGGGCTATCTGGAAATCAGTAAAGCCGTAAGTCTTGGCCTCACGAAGCAACGATTCCTCTAACGTATTGATATTCTGCTTTTTCAGCCGTTCATCAATATCAATAATATGTTTCAGCTTGTAAAGGAACCACTTGTCTATCTTTGTCAGCTCATGAATCTTGTCAATCGTGTATTCCGGCTGGTGCATAGCTTTTGAGATGACAAACACACGCTTGTCTGTAGGCTCGCGCAAGGCTGCATCAATATCAGGAATCTGCAACTCCTTGTTCTCCACAAAGCCGTGCATGCCCTGACCTATCATGCGCAATCCCTTCTGGATAGCCTCTTCAAACGTGCGGCCGATAGCCATTACCTCACCGACACTTTTCATCGAAGACCCCAGTTCCTTGTCAACCCCGTGGAACTTTGAAAGGTCCCAGCGCGGAATCTTACACACCACATAGTCAAGTGCCGGCTCAAAGAATGCGCTGGTGGTCTTGGTTACTGAGTTTTTCAGTTCAAACAGCCCATAGCCCATTCCGAGCTTTGCGGCAACAAAGGCCAACGGATAGCCGGTGGCTTTCGATGCCAATGCCGATGAGCGCGACAGGCGGGCATTCACTTCTATCACGCGGTAGTCTTCCGACTGCGGGTCAAAAGCATACTGCACATTGCACTCACCCACGATACCAATGTGGCGCACAATCTTGATAGCCAGTGCGCGCAGCTTGTGGTACTCTGAGTTTGTCAGTGTCTGTGACGGTGCTATTACGATACTCTCGCCGGTGTGAATGCCCAGCGGGTCGAAGTTTTCCATGTTACAGACGGTAATGCAGTTATCGTATCGGTCACGCACGACTTCATACTCAATCTCCTTCCAGCCCTTCAGCGACTTCTCGACTAACACCTGCTGCGAAAACGAGAACGCCTTCTCTGCCAGCTTGTTCAGTTCATCTTCGTTGTCACAGAATCCAGAGCCTAATCCGCCCAGTGCATAGGCCGCCCGCAAAATGACGGGATAGCCCAGCTGGCTGGCAGCCTGCCGTGCCTGCTCGATGGTTTCACAAGCCTCGCTCTTGATAGTCTTCACGTTTATCTCGTCAAGTTTCCTGACGAAAAGTTCACGGTCTTCCGTATCCATAATGGCCTGAACAGGCGTACCCAACACGCGCACCCCGTACTTTTCGAGAATGCCTTTCTGGTATAGTTCCACACCACAGTTCAGGGCCGTCTGGCCGCCGAAAGCCAACAGGATGCCATCCGGGCGCTCCTTCTCAATAACCCGCTCAACGAAGTAAGGCTGCACGGGCAGGAAGTATATCTCATCTGCCACGCCTTCCGATGTCTGTACCGTAGCAATGTTAGGATTGATGAGTACTGTCTTCACGCCTTCCTCGCGCAATGCCTTCAATGCCTGCGAGCCACTATAGTCAAACTCACCGGCCTCGCCTATTTTCAATGCCCCGCTACCCAGCAGCAGCACTTTCTTTATATCTTGGTTTCTCATCTTCTTTCTATTTATCTGTCAAACAAAGTTACAAGGTCTCGATAAAGCGGTCAAACATGAATTCGGTGTCAACAGGCCCGCTGCATGCTTCCGGGTGGAACTGGCTTGAAAACCAGGGGTTGGTCTGATGCCTGATACCTTCATTAGACCCATCATTCATGTTGACAAACAGCTCCCGCCAGTCGTTGCTCAGTGTCGCCGCATCAACCGCATAGCCGTGATTCTGCGAAGTGACATAGCAGCGGTTTGTACCCACTTCACGCACAGGCTGGTTGTGACTCCGATGGCCATATTTCAGCTTATAGATGGTTGCCCCGCCAGCCTTTGCCAGCAGCTGGTTGCCCATGCAGATGCCACAGATGGGCTTCCGCGAGCGCGACATCTGTTTTCTCAGCACTTCCACCGCTTCCACGCACATATCCGGGTCGCCGGGGCCGTTGGCCAGGAAAAGACCATCGAAATCCATGTCTGTATAGTCATAGTTCCACGGCACGCGAATGACTTCTACCCCTCTCTCCACGAGACAGCGAATGATGTTGGCCTTCACGCCGCAGTCTACCAGCACCACGCGCTTGCCAGCTCCTTCGTTATAACGGATAATATCCTTGCACGACACCCGCTCCACCCAGTTGATGTTGCCGTATGCCGTATCTTCCGTGACGAAAGAGGCAGTCTCCTCTGCCGCGCTATCCTGGAACAGCAGCCGCCCCATCATGACACCATGCTCCCTGAGCAGCTTTGTCAGCTGGCGCGTATCTATGCCCGTAATCCCCGGCACATGCTCACGCTTCAGCCAGTCGCCAAGGCTCTCCACCGCATTCCAGTGGGAATAGTCGGCGCTGTAGTCGGCAACAATGATGGCCGAGGCATAGATTCGGTCACTTTCCATGAAGGTCGGCAAGCCGTTGGGCTCTGCCGTGAATGGCGGAACGCCATAGTTGCCTACCAGCGGATAGGTAAGCACCATCAGCTGCCCGGCATAACTGGGGTCGGTCAGGCTTTCAGGGTAGCCCATCATTGCTGTGTTGAAGACCACCTCTCCGACCACCTCTTGTTCGTAGCCAAAACTTCTACCCTTAAACTTTGTTCCGTCTTGTAAGACGAGTACTACATCTTTCATATTTTGCATGCTCTATTAATAAAAATGGCGAAACGTTAATAAAACGAATCGCCTTTCTCTCTATTCAACAGTCACTGACTTTGCCAAGTTTCTTGGCTGGTCAACGTTCTTACCTTTGCAGACAGCCACGTGATACGCCAAGAGCTGAAGCGGGATGGTAGCCACCAATGGCTCCAGGCACTCCTGGACATCAGGCAGCTCAATCACCTCGTCTGCTATCTTGGCAATGGTGTCATCACCCTTCGAGACCAGAGCAATCACCCTGCCCTGCCGTGCCTTTATCTCCTGAATGTTCGACAGCACCTTCTCGTACATAGCATTGTGAGTGGCTATCACCACCACCGGCATGTCTGAGTCAATCAGGGCAATGGGGCCATGCTTCATTTCCGCCGCGGGATAGCCCTCAGCGTGTATGTAGGAAATCTCCTTCAGCTTCAGCGCTCCTTCCATGGCAACCGGGTATGAGAATCCACGCCCCAGATACAGGAAGTTATGGGCGTAGGTGAAGGTACGTGCCAAGTCGGCTATCTGGCCGTTGGTCTTCAGCACCTCTTTTATCAGCTCTGGAATCTGACTTAGCCCTTTCACCACCTTCAGGTATTCCTCTCGGCTGACCGTTCCCCTTGCCTCGCCCAAGGCTAACGCAAACATGGTCAGCACGGTGACCTGCCCCGTAAATGCCTTCGTTGATGCCACGCCAATCTCCGGGCCGACGTGAATGTAGGTGCCGGTGTCTGTGGCGCGGGGGATGCTGGAGCCGATGGCATTGCAAATGCCGTAGATGAAAGCCCCCTTCTCCTTTGCCAACTGAACGGCAGCCAACGTGTCGGCCGTCTCTCCGCTCTGCGAAATGGCTATCACGACATCTTCCTTGGTCACAACGGGATTCCTGTACCTGAACTCAGACGCATATTCCACCTCGACCGGGATGCGGCACAAGGTCTCGATAATCTGCTTGCCTATCAGCCCTGCGTGCCACGACGTGCCACACGCCACAATCACTATGCGCTTGGCGTTGACCAGCTGCCGGCGGTAGTCAATCAGTGCCGACAGCGTAACGTGGTCAGCCTCTACGTTCAACCGCCCTCTCATGCAGTTGGTCAGGCACTCCGGCTGCTCGAAGATTTCCTTCAGCATGAAATGCTCGTAGCCGCCTTTCTCTATTTGGCCAAGGTCTATGTCTACCGTCTTCACAGGCAGCTCTCTTTCCTCTCCCAGAATGCTTACCACCTTCAGTTCCTCATTGCGGCGGATAACGGCTATGTTACCGTCTTCCAGGTAGACGACCTTGTCGGTGTACTCCACGATGGGGCTGGCATCACTGCCCAGGAAGAACTCACTTTCGCCAATGCCTACGACGAGCGGGCTCTGCTTGCGGGCCGCAATAATCTGGTTGGGGTCACGCTTGTCAAGCACGGCTATGGCGTATGCGCCAATCACCTGGTAGAGTGCCACCTGCACAGCAGTCAGCAGGTCCAGCTGCTTCTGCTCCTTGATGTATTCTATCAGCTGAACTAACACCTCAGTGTCAGTGTCAGACTGAAAGTGAACGCCCTTGGCCTGCAACTTGGCTTTCAGGTCGGCGTAGTTCTCAATGATGCCGTTATGGATAATGGCCAGATTCCGCGACTCCGAATAGTGCGGGTGGGCATTCCGCGGCGAGGGCTCGCCGTGAGTGGCCCAGCGAGTGTGGGCTATGCCAACGGTGCCGCTCACGTTCTTGTCGTTACAAAATTCGCAAAGATTGTCGACCTTGCCTTTTGCCTTGTAGACATTCAGGTCGCCATTGCCGTTAATCAAAGCCACGCCAGCGCTATCGTAACCACGATATTCAAGTCGGCGCAAGCCTTTAATCAGAATAGGATATGCATCCTTTGTGCCTATGTATCCAACGATTCCGCACATAATATCATTGTTTGTGTTATGTTCCGGGCTGCAAAGTTACACTTATTTTTTCGTTTACCCAAAAAAAGCAGGAGTTTTTTCTGTAACTCCCGCTTTTTTGTGACATTTTGCTTTTTCTTTTTCTTTTCTCACGTTTCGATTACTGTCGGAACACTATGCCCGCGCCTTGGCCACATAGCCCAAAGCCTCGCGGCACTTGTCGGTCACGTACTGCCAGTCGCCGGCCTTCACCCGGTCTGACGGGAAGAGCTTCGAGCCCATGCCCACGCAGTAGACACCGGCCTTAAACCACGACTTCAGGTTTTCTTCCTCAGGAGCTACGCCGCCAGTGACCATAATCTTCGACCACGGCATGGGGGCTTTCAGACCCTTCACCATGTTCGGGCCAACCACATCGCCCGGGAACACCTTTGTCAAGTCGCAACCCAGTTCCTGAGCCTTGCCTATCTCGCTGACGGTCATGCAGCCCGGGCAGTAAGGCACCAGACGGCGGTTGCACACGGGCGCAATGTCAGGGTTGAACAGCGGGCCCACCACGAAGCATGCACCTAACTGAATGTAGAGCGCGGCCGTGGGCGCATCAACGACAGAGCCGATACCGAGCGCCAGCTCGGGGCACTCCTTGTCGGCCCACTTCACCAGCTCGCCAAACACCTCCTGGGCGAAGTCGCCACGGTTAGTAAACTCGAAAGCGCGCACACCGCCTTCATAACACGCCTTGACCACGTTCTTGCAGGTCTCAAGGTCTTTGTTGTAGAACACAGGGACCATTCCCGTGTCGCCAATCTTCTTCAGAACGGCTATTTTGTCAAATTTTGCCATAACTATACCTTATCTCTGTACGCGGCCGTTGGCATTGCCACCAGCCAGTGCTTCTACTTCATCAATACTCACGAGGTTAAAGTCGCCGTTGACGGTGTGCTTCAGTGCCGAGGCTGCCACGGCAAACTCGAGAGCCTCGCCCTGGGTCGGCTTGGTCAGCAGGCCGTGAATCAAACCGCCTGAGAACGAGTCGCCACCGCCCACGCGGTCGATGATGGGGTTAATCTCATAGCGCTTCGACTGATAGAACTCCTTACCATCATATATCAGAGCCTTCCAGCCGTTGAACGTGGCGCTGTAGCTTTCGCGGAGCGTAGAGACCACATACTTGAAGCCAAACTCCTCGCGCATCTGCTTGAAGATGCCTTCATAGCCGGCGGCATCGGTCTGGCCACCCTCGACATCAGCATCAGGCTTGAAGCCCAGGCACAGCTCTGCATCCTCTTCATTGCCGATGCAGACATCAACATACTGCATCAGGGGGCGCATCACCGAGATGGCCTTCTCAGAAGTCCACAGCTTCTTGCGGAAATTCAGGTCTACCGACACGGTAACACCATGGCGCTTGGCAGCCTCGCAGGCCAGGCGTGTCAGCTCGGCAGCCGCATCAGAGACAGCAGGGGTAATGCCGCTCCAGTGGAACCAGGCAGCACCCTCCATAATCTTGTCGAAATCGAAGTCTGCGGGAGTAGCCTCGGCAATAGCCGAGTGGGCGCGGTCATAAATGACTTTCGAGGGGCGCATCGAGGCACCAGTCTCAGCATAGTAGAGACCAACGCGGTCGCCGCCACGAGCCACGAAGTCAGTGTTGACACCATAGCGACGAAGCGCATTCACGGCAATCTGACCAATCTCGTGCTTCGGCAACTTCGACACGAAGTAAGCCTCATGGCCATAGTTTGCCACCGAGACGGCGACGTTAGCCTCGCCACCACCGGGGATGATACGGAATGATTCACTCTGGATGAAACGGTCGTTGCCCTGAGGCGACAGACGGAGCATAATCTCGCCTAATGTTACAATTTTTGCCATTGTTGTTTACTTACTTTTAATAGATTATTCATGTTTGTTTCGTTTGCAGCGACAAAGATATTGTTTTTTTCTGAAACAACGAAACTTTTCGGCAAAATATTTCTAAAAAAATCATCAGGCGAGCCCCATCGCCCCCAATAGGACATGGCGAAAACCCTGTTTGAAGGCGAAAAACAGGGTGAAAATGGCCAAAAAACTCCATGACTTTTGCCAAAAACTCACGGAGTAATTTTCAATACTCATAGAGTATTGAGTAAAACTCGCAGAGTTTTGCCCGACCCCCGCCGAGTTATGAAAAATAACCCAAAGTTCAGGCCGAATATCTGGCAAAACTCCTATTAACTTCATTCACGCCTTTATTCCAAAGTTAATTCGCGCGCATGCGCGTATAGTAGCTTGTCAGGCTAACTACCCCACACCCTCGACACCCCCGACACCCTGCTTGGGTGTCGGGGGTGTCGAGGGTGTGGGGTAACCACCTTATTTTAGCACTATAACACGCGCGCGCACGAAAACACGCATTTGCGCTACAGGAACTGCGGTCTTTTCGCATTTGCCGGCCAAGACGAAGCAAAAAGGCGTTTTTTACATTAATTTCCCTATATTATTTTCGTCATTTCAAAAAAAAGTCGTACTTTTGCACGTCAATACAACAGAAAAACAACATGGCAAATGACAAAATAAGAATCAAAGATATTGCAGAACGCGCCGGAGTGTCGGTAGGCACGGTCGACCGTGTGCTGCACAACCGGCCAAACGTGTCGAAACCAGCACTGGAGAAGGTGCAGAAAGCCTTAAACGAGATGGACTACAAGCCCAACATGTATGCCTCGGCCCTGGCTTACAACAAAACCTACACCTTCTACTGCATACTGCCCAAGCACGAGTCGGAAGCCTACTGGGAAGAGATAGAGCAAGGGGCGCTGGCGGCCTGCGACCGCCGTCGCGACTTCGGCATCTCGGTGGAGTTCATCTTCTACAAGCGCTTCGACCTGCAGACCTTCGAGAAAGCCACGGCCGAGTGCCTGAAGCGTGAGCCCAGCGGTGTCATCATCGTGCCGTCACGGCTCGATGCCACCCGCCGCTTCACCGACAAGCTGCACCAGCAGCAGATTCCCTTCATTCTGCTCGACTCCTATATGCCCGACCTCAAACCGCTGTCGTTCTACGGCCAGGATTCGTTCCAGAGCGGCTATTTTGCTGCCCGTATGCTCATGCTCATAGCCTCAAAAGAAAAGGAAATCATGCTCATGAAGCAGATGCGGGGCGGCAACGTGGCCTCAAAGCAACAGGAAAACCGCGAAACGGGTTTCCGCCACTACATGCGCGACCATTTCCCTGAGGTGGCCATCACCGAAGTGAACCTGGCACTGGATGAGCGCCGCGAGCGCTACGATGCCATATTGGAACGCTTTTTCAAGGAGCATCCGCAGGTACACCACTGCATCACCTTCAACTCCAAGGCTCACCTTGTGGGCGATTTCCTGTCGCGCACAAATCGCCGTGACATTCAGATTATGGGCTATGACATGGTACCCAAGAACGAAGCCTGCGTACGCGAGGGCAGCATCTCGTTCCTCATCGCACAGCATGCCTTCAGGCAGGGCTCTTCGTGCATAGAGACGCTGTTCGAGGCCATTGTGCTGAAGAAGAAGGTCAATCCCGTCAACTACATGCCCATTGAGCTGCTTACGCGCGAGAACGTCGACTTCTACCGCCGTGCCTACAACGGATAAGGAACTACGGAAAACTTAACGCTAAAACAAATAATATCTATGGAATTGAAAACCTATCTGAAAATCAACCCTGCCGACTCAGTAGTCGTTTGCCTGCAACCGAAGAAGCAGGGCGACATCATCGAGGTAGACGGTCAGCAAATCACCGTCAACCAAGACACACCCGCCGGGCACAAGGTACTCATCAAAGATGTGCGCGAAGGCGAAGACATCATCAAATACGGCTATCCCATCGGCCATGCCCGCCAGGCGCTGAAAGCCGGCGACTGGGTGAACGAAGACAACCTGAAGACCAACCTTGAAGGTACGCTCACATACACGTATCAGCCTGTGAACAAGGAACTTGAAATCAAAAACGAGAACAGGAGCTTTAAGGGCTATGTCCGCAAGAACGGCGATGTGGGCATACGCAACGAGATATGGATTGTGCCGACCGTAGGCTGTGTCAACGGCGTGGCCGAGAAGTTAGCGGAGCGGCTGCGCCGCGAAACCGGGTGTCAGAACATTGACTCCGTCTACGCCTGGCATCACAACTACGGCTGCTCACAACTCTCAGGCGACCACGAGAACACCCGCAAGATACTGCGCGACATCTGTCTGCACCCTAACGCCGGTGCCGTGCTGGTGGTCTCGCTGGGCTGCGAGAACAACCAGCCCGATGACTTCATGAAGATGCTGGGCGACTATGACCAGGAGCGCATCAAGCTGCTGGTGACCCAGCGCGTCGAGGGCGATGAGATGGAAGAAGGCATGCGCCTGCTGCGCGACCTCTATGCCGTTGCCAGCCAAGACCGCCGCCAGACGGTGCCCGTGTCGAAGCTGCGCGTGGGTCTGAAGTGCGGCGGAAGCGATGGCTTCAGCGGCATCACGGCCAACCCGCTGGTCGGCGAGTTCTCTGACTGGCTGGTGGCACAGGGCGGCACGTCGGTGCTGACAGAGGTGCCCGAGATGTTCGGCGCAGAGACCATACTGATGAATCGCTGCCGCACCGAGGGGCTCTTCAAGCAGACCGTCTCCATGATAAACAACTTCAAGGAGTACTTCCTGTCGCACGGCGAGCCTGTGGGCGAGAATCCGAGCCCAGGCAACAAGGCGGGCGGCATCTCGACCCTGGAAGACAAGGCCCTGGGCTGCACGCAGAAGTGCGGCAAAGCACCCGTGTCGGGCGTGATGGAATATGGCGAGCGCTTGCAGCACGAAGGTCTGAACTTGCTCTCAGCACCGGGCAATGACCTCGTTGCCGCCACGGCCCTGGCCTCGTGCGGCTGCCACCTGGTGCTGTTCACCACCGGCCGCGGCACACCTTTCGGCA
>JAFLSH010000260.1 GCA_022511055.1 Prevotella sp.
TTAATTTCTTCAAGAAGAAGGTCTATTTCCTTCCGTTCTGATTCTGTTAAAACTAACTTGTCCATGCTTGATATTTATTAAAATGATTAGTTACTACTTATGCTACACCATCAACAGGTTAAAACCTTCTTGGTTGCCGGTAATGCACTTCGTAGATTTTGTCGAAATACTGGCTCCATTCGGTGTCGCCCAACCCTATCTTGAAACCATAGAACTTCGTACCCGTAGCCTGATATTCCTTGAAGCGCCTCATCAGGTCTTCCGTTGTGCTTGGAATCAGGAAATCGGTAATCCAGAGTACATCAGCATTCATGTAGCGGCCATTCCCGTCGCCTAACAGCTCGAAGGTAAGGGTCAGCATCTTCTGGGCATCCGTGCCGCCGCCAATGAAGGGGAAATGGCCTCGCTGGAAGTTCTCCGTGTCCTCTGCCTTCATGCCCATGCGCTCCAGAGTTCTGCGCTTCCGCCGCGCACGAAGCTCTATGGGGTAGATGTTCACCGAGAAGTCTATCAGGAAGCAGTCGCGGTTAAGCCGCTCGGCGGTCTCCTCCAGTTTCGAGAGCAACGAAGCCGCTATGCGCTGCGGAACGCCGTACATGCTGGCAGAGCTGTCAACGCAGACTATCATCGGGCCGCGGCGCGAAGCCCTCTCTGAACGCAGGCGGCGCGAGGGCTTGCTGATTTCAGACTTATAGCGGAACATCTGCAGGCGGCTGGTGAGATATTTGCGCAGAAACAGGTTTTCCAGCTCCGTGTCGGCATACTGCGCCAGCTCAAAGGGCATCAGGGCGCTGAGGTTACGGCCGATGGTAATGCCCTCAATGTCGCTGCCGGCGGAGTGTTCCAGACGGTGGGTAGCCCCGGTCTGAATTGCAAGCCGGGAACGGCCTTCCTCGTCGGGCAGCCGCCCCATCCGCCTGGCCACCTCGCCGATTTCCGGGTATTTGTTTTGTATTTTCACAATGTTCAGGTGCTTCTCAAACTCCGTTTCCGTCCACGAGCCGTTCATCATCTCCCACGCCTGCAACATCTGTTCTTCGGTAGTGCCTTCGTTCCGCATGTGGTTTTCCATTTGGCTGAGGGTCTGCTGGAAATTTCCGCTAATTCCGCCGCCTCGTGCCTCGATTTTCTTGGTGGTCTCCTTGCGCATCTTCTCGTTGAGTGCGCCCTGCCACTCGCGTTTCAGCCGCTCCCAGTTCTCGGGCTTCTTCCAGCCGTTGTGCTTGAAGCGTCTTCGCAGATAGTCAATGTCAAACTCGTCTTTCTCGTACTTCTCGCCGAGCTGTTGCAGCAGCGACTGCCAGGTAGACTGCTTCTTCTGCATGGTCCACTCCATCATCTTCTCCATCTGGGTACGCTCGCCAATGGCCGTCTGGTTGATGAACTTCTGGGTGTGCAAACAGTCGAGAACGAAGCGCCCCACCGTCTCGTAGAACACCTTGCCCGCCAGCCTGCTGCCCAAGACTTTCGACTGAACGAGCGGGTCTTTCATCAGTTTCTGAAGGTACACAAGAAGCGGGTCGAAGGTAGTTGGCGGCGGATACACATCGGTCTCGAACTCAAACACATCGCCGTTGGTGACAAAGCGCTTGAGCAGTGTCAGGTAGTCCGTAGGGGAGAATTTTGCTGGGTTGAAGTCATCCATGAGCGTGGGCTTTGCGTGGGTTAGTGTGTGGGTGCTGCCGGCTAATCGTCGAGTTTCTCAAGGTCTTGGCGGGTGTGGGCTATCTCGACAAGGAGATTCTGCACAAAGTCGGCCACCTCTTTTTGGTCTTGCTCGGAAAGCAGAATGTTGTCCGTGACATTGTCTGTGCGCTGGCGGATAGCCGAACACATCGCCTCAAGCTCCTGGTAGTAGTCACGGCCAGACATGGCGCCCCTCTTGGCCGGCAGCGCCTGCTTCTCGCCCGGCAGAAGGGTCTCGATGAAGAAGCGCACCCCGTTGATGTAGATGCAGTCCTCACCACGGGTCAGGTAGACAGAAGTGGAGTCTTTCGGCGAAGTGCCATCGAAACCGCGCACAATGGTACGCTTGGGGTCTCGGGGGTCTTTGTACAACACGCCTGCCTGCCCGGCATTCTCGCGGCTGGCATGGCGCATGCCCTGATAGTCGGTAATGGGTATGAACGTGTTGCCCGTGTCGTGGTCGAGAATGTGGTAATAGTAGCTGTCGTAGATTTTCTTGTTCGCATCGAACAGCTGCAAGTTCTGCCTGGCCTTGTTGGTGGCGCGGTGCTGGCGGCTCACCCTGATGTCAGTGTCAAGGGAGCGCCTCAGCTTGCCCAGCTCGAGCGTAAACTCCTGGTACAAGGCGCGAATGACTATGTTCCTGATGCCCTCGGCCTCTTCAGGCTCTTGCCACAGGCAGTGGTAGATGGGCAACAGGTCGGCCTGCGTCACTTCGGAACGGTCGTGGATGAAGGCCGAAGTGCGCAGCAGCTTGACAATCTTCTTCCACCTGCGATCGCTCACATAGACATTGTGCCGCTCATCGGTCTGGGTAATGGGTACATTGGTCAGTGCCTTGCGGATTATGTTAATGTTGCGCAGCACTTCCTCGGGAATGCCGATGCGGCCAATGGCCTCGCCCCAGTCGCGGTACTCTTCGTTGCTAATCTGAAGGCCGGCCGGAACGTTGACCTCATCATCGGCGGTGCTGTCGAGGAGCATGGCGTTGAAGTTCTTGTCGTGCTTGATGTTACTGCACTCTATGCGAATGATAAAGCGGTCCCACAGCGCCTCCAAGCCCTCGCCCTGCGCGGGCAGCTCGTTGCTGGCGGCAACCAGCAGCTTCAGGGGCAGCCGGGTCTCGGTGTCGCCGTTGCGGAAGAGCTTTTCGTTAATGACAGTGAGCAGCGTGTTCTGAATGGCGGGCCCGGCTTTCCAGATTTCGTCAAGGAACACCACATCGGCCGAAGGCAGGTAGCCATCGGTGTTGCGGACATACTTGTCGGCATCTTTCAGCTGGCTGATGCTCACGGGGCCGAACAGCTCGTCTGGCGTACTGAAGCGCGACATCAGATACTCGAAGGAACGGGCACTCTGGAATGCCAGCTTCAGCCTTCTGGCCACCATCGACTTGGCTACGCCCGGCGGGCCAAGCAGGATTATGCTTTCGCCAGACAGGGCTGCCAGAAGAGACAGCGCCAGTTCGCTGTCTTTCTCGTAGATGCCTTTCTTGACAGCCGAAAGCAAGTTCTCTATTCTCTCTCTTTTCATGTTTTGTATGCGTTTCAAAATGGAAATCGATGCAAAAATACGATTTTTATATGATATAAGGGCACGTAATTATACGTATAAATTCAAAAATCAGCGGAAAAGGGCAATATGTCAGAATAATATTGTAACTTTGCACCCGA
>JAFLSH010000261.1 GCA_022511055.1 Prevotella sp.
AGCCACAAATGGCTGTGCGCATCTATGAGTTTTTCCATCTGACAAACATTTGGTCACCAATCAGCTGCTGCACTTCCTGTACGAGTTGCATGTCTATCGGCTCGTTGACGTAGGATATGTTCTTCAATACATTCTGGGGATTGGCACTGCTGAAAAGCGTGGTGGCGATGCGGGGATTCAGGCTGGTGGCAAACTGCACCGCCAGTTTCTCTATGGGGTAGCCCTTCTCCTGGCAATAGGCGGCCGCCCGGGCACAGGCACTACGCAGGTCGACGGAAGCCGGATGCCAATCAGGAGCGCCGCGCTGTGAGAGCAGCCCCATTGACAGCGGCGAGGCATTGATGACCCCTACGCCATGTTGCTCGAAGAAGCCGAGATAGTCCGCCAGCAGCGTATCGTTCAGCGAATAGTGGCAGAAGTTCAGGATGCTTTCCACCGTACCTTCCTCCACATGCTCGATGACCCACTTCAGGTTTTCCGGCTGCAGGTCAGTGATGCCCACATGGCCGACCACTCCCTTTCGGCGCAGTTCCACCAGTGCGGGCAGTGTCTCATCGACTACCTTCTGCAAACCGCCGGGCAGGGCGGCCTGAAACTCTATGTCATGAACGTTGATGAGGTCAATATAATCCACATTCAGGCGTTCCATGCTCTCATAGACACTCTCGGTGGCTCGCTGTGCCGAATAATCCCAGGTGTTGACACCGTTCTGACCGTAGCGCCCCACTTTCGTTGACAGGTAATACCTATCGCGGGGAATCTCTTTCAGCGCTTTGCCCAGCACGGTCTCAGCCTTGTAATGCCCATAATAGGGCGACACATCAATGAAGTTGATGCCATTGTCGACAGCCGTGTGAACTGCGCGGATGCCTTCATCTTCGCGCACACTGTGGAACACGCCCCCCAACGAGGATGCCCCGAAAGAGAGGTTTGACACGCGCAGGCCGGTCTTTCCAATCTCGTTATATACCATAGTGAAATCGTATTTGTTATTGGTTTCGGCAAAAAAGATAATAAAATACTTAGCCAATACTCGCCAAGTTCTTGCGGATACCTGGCGAGCTATGGGAATTACCTTGGGCTTGTCTCGGGCGCAGATTAGTTCTCTGCTTCGCCGCGATAGTGATACTCCTTGAGGTTGGGATTCGTTCCCAAGTCAAAGTCCCTGGTATATGTGTTGATGATGTTCCTGTTGTAGCCCTTGTGGATAGTTCCAGTGCGAATCAGGAAGTCATTGAAGTTGACGGTGGGAATGACAATGCCGAAGATGCCGATTCCGACGCGTGTACCCTCTGGCCGCAGGTTGTTGTGAATGATTTCCGTGGCACAGAAAGTGTGGCGCACATACTCCAGGCGGTTGTACTTGCGGAACAGCCCCATGATTTCCTCATCTTCCGGGCCATCAGCCGTAGTGAAGATGTAGCCGATGTTGTTGATGGTGTCATCAATCCAGTCGGTCTTGATGCTGTCATTGGCCTCGATGCACTGTCTGATGTTGTCAATCATCTCCCTTGTCATCTTCTCCTCACTGGGAATGGTGAGGTGGGCAATGATGAGCAGGATGATGGTGATGACGGCCAGAATGATGATTCTGCCCAGGCAGCTGTGTGAGAACGAGTGCCATAGTGTTTCCTTGGTCTTGTAGTTTCCTTTGTCTGATTGATACATAATGGTCTGAGTTTAATGGGATATTAGTTTCATGAATTCTTGTCTTGTCTTAGCTTGATTGAATGCGCCGCTAAAATCACTGGTAGTAGTAATAGAGTTCTGCTTCTCGACCCCGCGCATCTGCATGCACATGTGGCGAGCCTCGACCACGACCATGACCCCGAGCGGGTGCAGTGTCTGCTCGATGCACTCCTTGATTTGCAGTGTCATGCGCTCCTGCACCTGGAGCCTGTGGCTGAAGATGTCGACCACGCGCGCAATCTTGCTCAACCCGGTGATGTAGCCGTTGGGGATGTAGGCCACGTGTGCCTTGCCGTAGAAAGGCAGCATGTGGTGTTCGCACAGCGAGAAGAAGTCAATGTCTTTGACGATGACCATCTGCGAGTAGTCTTCCTTGAACAGCGCATCTGTCAGGACCTTGTGCGCATCCATCTGGTAGCCACGTGTCAGCACCTGCATGGCTTTTGCCACCCGCATGGGGGTCTTCAGCAGTCCTTCGCGCTCGGGGTCTTCGCCCAGCAGCGCCAGCACTTCCCTGTAGTGGGAGGCCAGGTCTTCGAGACCCTCTCGATACTCTGTTTCAGGATTCATTGCTCTTAGTATTGTACGGTGATTTTTCCTTTGACGATAGTGGCCGATGTGTACCCTAACTTCCTGACGTTGAGCAGCATCTCGTGTGCTTCTTCGTAGGTGCGGTAGTTGCCTATGCGGCAAATCCAGCGCGGCGAATAGAAGTGGGTGTAGACCGGCACATCAGGGTAGTGTCTCTTGAGGTTGTTGCCCACTTGCTCGGCTTTCTGCCTGTCGGCCCTTGAGTTGCCGCCCGCAAAGGCTTGAACGCGGAAGCCCGTGACCTTCTGGCCGTTGAGCATGACCTTCTTCTTGCCGTCAGCGACCAGCGAGTCGACGACCATGGTGTCGCGCCGTGCCACGGGCTTGTCATCAGTCCTTGGCTCGTCTTTCTTCTTGCTGGTGTCGACCGTGCTTTTCTCCGTTGGCGTTGCCGTGGTCTTGGGCTTTGCGGGCGCGGCAGCGGGCGTGTTTGGCACCAGCACGGCGCTGTTGACCAAGTTGTCGATGGCGCTGTTGTGGGTCACGGTCAGTGTGCCTTCGTTGGCAGCCTTCTTCTGTATGCGCTGGGTAAACGTCTGCGCACTGCCGGAAAGTGAGCAGAAAACGAAAAGACAGAGAGGCAGAAGCATGACTGCCTTCTGGCTGATAAGTCTTGGCGTTTGTTTCATAGCTTTTCCCTTTCTGTCTTTTTCACTTTTCTTGAGTTTTTTCTTTTTCTTGATGTCTGTCTCTTACTTCTTCCACGCATCAATGATGCCCTTGAAGTCAGCGCACTTCAGCGAAGCGCCGCCGATGAGGCCGCCATCAATGTCGGGCTTGGCAAACAGCTCGGGAGCGTTGGATGCCTTGCACGAGCCGCCGTAGAGAATCGTGGTGTCTTCGGCAACGGCCTGGCCGTACTTCTCGGCAATGATTGAGCGGATGTAGGCGTGAATCTCCTCAGCCTGCTCTGCCGTGGCGGTCTTGCCAGTACCAATGGCCCAGATGGGCTCGTAGGCGATGATGATTTTGCGGAAGTCTTCTTCAGAGAGGTTGAACACCGAGCCTTCAAGCTCTGCCTTCACCACCTCGTTCTGCTTGCC
>JAFLSH010000262.1 GCA_022511055.1 Prevotella sp.
CGACCCCAACCTTGGCAAGGTTGTGCTCTACCAACTGAGCTATTTCCGCATATTTTTGCCTATAAAGGCGCATCTCTCTCGATTGCGGATGCAAAGGTAATGCTTTTTTCTGAACTGGCAAACTTTTTCCGCGTTTTTTTTGAAAAAAAGTGCATTTTTAGAGCCAGCACGCATGTTGGCGGGGGCTAATCCATCCGATTTCGGTAGTCTTCGTAGCCAAACTCGCGCAAAATCTCCAGCCGGCCGTCGGTGTGCAGCAGGCCAATGGCCGGGTGGGAAATGCCGTTGAACATGGTCGTCTTGACTGTCGTGTAGTGCAGCATGTCCTCGAATATCACTTCCTCGCCGATGCGCAGCTCGTGGTCAAAACGCCAGTCGCCCATGAAGTCGCCGCTCAAACAGCTGTTGCCGCCAAGCCGATAGACGGTGCTGGCAGGCTGCGGTCGGCGGTCAGCGGATGGCGCATCGGCAGACGCATCATGGGTAGCAGCAGTCGCAGGCATGGGAGAAGGCTCCAGATGCTCTGCTCCGCGAACATCCGGGTAATAGGGCATTTCCAGGCAGTCGGGCATGTGACAGGTAAAGCTGACATCAAGAATCGCGGTGCGAATGCCGTGGTCTTCCACCACATCGACCACATGGGAGACAAGCGGCCCCGTCTGCCATGCGAAGGCGCTGCCCGGCTCAAGAATAATCTTCAGCCACGGATAGCGCCCGTGGAGTCCTTTCAGCAGACTGACCAGCAGCTCCACATCGTAGTCTTTCCGCGTCATCAGGTGGCCGCCGCCTAAGTTCAGCCATTTCAGCTGCGGAAACCAGCGGGCGAACTTCTCCTCTATGTGAACAAGTGTGCGCTGCAACACGTCGGCACCGCTCTCACAGTGGCAGTGGCAATGGAAACCCTCCACGTCGGCAGGCAGCCTGTCAGGCAGCTTGTCGGCAGTAATGCCAAAGCGGGTGCCCGGCGCACAGGGATTGTAGAGCAAGGTGCCCACCTCTGAGTATTCGGGATTGACCCTCAGCCCGATAGAGGCATCCCCTACCCTATCATGGAAATGTTCGTACTGCGAAAGCGAGTTGAAGGTCAAATGTGATGAACACCGGGCTATCTCGTCAATCTCCGCGTCAGTGTAGGCAGGCGAGAACGTGTGCGCCGGGTGGCCGAACTCGTGGAAAGCCAACTTTGCCTCCGACAGCGAGCTGGCTGTGGTCGACTGAATGTACTCCCGGAAAATGGGAAATGTCTTCCACAAGGCGAAAGCCTTAAACGCCAAAATGATTTCAACATCGGCCCGTCGTGCCACGTCGGCAATCAGTGCCAGATTCCGTCTCAGTTTTGCCTCTTCTATTATATAGATAGGTGTCGTCATAATGTCTAATTCTTGAGAAATGATAAAAAACACTGCAAAGATAACTTTTTTATTGTCGTTAAACCGTATTTTTCCCCTAAAATTATTACTTTTGCATCAGAAAAGTGAAAAAAAGACGAAAGATGAAGCTCATCATCATGACAAAAGCCACATTTTTTGTGGAAGAAGACAAGATTCTGACCACCCTTTTTGATGAGGGAATGGATAACTTGCATCTGTACAAGCCAGAGTCGGAGCCCATCTATTCGGAGCGGTTGCTCACGTTGCTGCCAAACGAGTTTTATGGAAAGATTACCGTGCATGACCACTTCTACCTGAAGGAAGAGTTCAAGCTGAAAGGCATCCACATCAACAGCGCTGATGGAGAGGCGCCTCAGGGCTATCGCGGCAGCATCAGTCGAACTTGCCATGCCATCAGCGAGCTGAAAGAGGCAAAGAAGAAATCAAACTACGTTCTTCTGAAGACTTTCTTCGACAGCCAAAGCAACCCAAACGACAAAGCATCCCTTGACTTCAACGAGCTGAAAGAAGCATCGCGGCGCGGACTTATTGACAAGAAGGTCTATGCCATGGGGGGCATGAACATCGACAACGTGCGCGTGGCCAAAGACTTAGGATTTGGCGGCGTGGTCATCTGCGGCGACCTCTGGAATCGCTTCGACATACACACGGGCATTGACTTCAAAGGGCTCATTGCCCATTTTAGGGAACTGCGCAAGGTCATTGACTAAGAACACTGGAGAAACAAAAAAACAAATAAAACAATAATGACACAACAAAGCTCATACATGGTTTTCTCGGGCACAGCCACGAGATACCTGGCAGAGAAAATCTGCCAAAGTCTGGGTTGTCCGCTCGGGCAGCTTCAAATCACCACCTTCAGTGATGGCGAATTTGCCGTCAGCTATGAAGAGTCCATTCGCGGGCGTGATATTTTCCTCGTACAGAGTACCTTCCCCAACAGTGACAACCTGATGGAGCTGCTGCTCATGATTGATGCGGCCAAGCGCGCATCGGCAAACACCATTAATGCCGTCATTCCCTACTTCGGCTGGGCGCGCCAGGACCGTAAGGACAAGCCCCGTGTCAGCATTGGTGCCAAGCTCATTGCCGACTTGCTGAGTGTGGCAGGTGTCAACCGCGTGATTACCATGGACTTGCATGCTGACCAGATTCAGGGTTTCTTCGATGTTCCTGTCGACCATCTTTACGCCTCAGGTGTCATTCTCCCTTACTTGCAAAGCCTGCATCTCGAAGACCTGGTCATCGCCTCGCCCGATGTAGGCGGCTCGAAACGCGCCAACACCTACGCAAAATACCTCGGGTGTCCGCTGGTGTTGTGCAACAAGACCCGCGCCCGTGCCAACGTGGTGGATTCTATGCAGATTATTGGTGATGTGGCAGGCAAGAATGTGGTCATTATTGATGACATGGTCGACACCGCCGGCACCATCACCAAGGCGGCCGACATCATGAAGGAGTCCGGTGCCAAGACTGTCCGCGCCTGCGCCAGCCACTGCGTTATGAGCGGGCCGGCCAGCGAGCGCGTACAGGAATCGGCCCTTGAGGAGATTGTCTTTACAGACTCCATCCCCTACACCCAGCGCTGCGCCAAGGTAAAGCAGCTGTCCGTTGCCGATATGTTTGCCGAGGCCATCCGCCGCGTCATCAACAAGGAAAGCATCAGCAGCCTGTACTTGATTTAACACCTCTGTAACAATACGTAACAAGCAAAACTATATAGTATAATAGTACAAAACAAACAGCGGCTACAACTTCATTCGAGTGTAGCCGCTGTTATTATTCTATTTTTGCAGGTGTTTAATACGCGTTTTTGTCGTGTATGAATATGGTCTTTGCCGTCAGCCAGATGATGCG